>NZ_JBFRMM010000001.1:0-103646 GCF_041470465.1 Vibrio sp. 10N.261.55.F4
TCGAAAATGAACATGTAATTTTAAAGCTATTACCATTCCAACAGAATGATAATGAATTGACTGTGCCGATAATAAATTATCGATTGGTCACTCAGTTCATTGAAATCAAGTTGAAACCGAAGTTTCAATTTTTGATATTCATCAACGAGTGCCCACACAGATTGATAGGTTTAAATTGTTAAAGAGCTTTGCTTCTCAAAACTTTCTTTTTACAAAGAAACCCTTGAAAGCGGACGTGAATTCTAGCGATTTAATCTTAAGTGTCAAACACTTTTTAAAATTAATTTGTTTCGAACTTTCCGTCTTACTGATTACCGCTGAAGCCTTGTGGCGTCTGCCGTGTCAGTGAGGCGGCATTATAGAGATCATCGTAAACATGGCAACCCCTTTTTTGATAAAAATTCAAAAAAGTTGCTTAAGTGTCTACTTTTACGTCAAAAGCGTCTTTCACAGGTCAAAGCTCATACAATAATGGGTGTATTACTTAAAACTTTGCGATTAGATCTTTCGAAAAAGCCTCTATATCTAGCTCAATGCTCCATTTCTCACTCACTTCTAGGATGTTATCTAGCGATTGCTGAACTGTTTTTATCGTCAATGTGTTGTTGTCTAGGTCGTATACCTGTTTTTGCGTGGTGTAATAGAAATAAAGGATGGTCAGCGCGTCTCGGTCGCCTTGCTCAGCTTTGGGTTGAATACGCTTGAGCTTACGATAGATTTGATTATGGATTTGTTTAAGGTTCCATACATAAAGCGCTTCTTTGAAGTAATCATGCCCTTTCACACGGCTCGCGATAAATGCATTCAATGCGACTGATAAGATCACACCTAATACGTTCAAGTGGAAATTACCTGTCGATTCGCCTGCGATTGATTGCCCTGAACCGAATAGCTCGATCAGTATGGTTCCGAATACAATGGCGAACACTGCGAGTGACCCAACCAACGAAACCAACAGCAGGTTCATCTTCTTTCTATATTCTTCTTTATTGATCTTCTGTAACTTCATCGACTACTTCCTTATGTAAGTCACCTAATAATTTGCGCATACTATCTACGTAAACATTGGGTCGCTTCAACCCTTACCATCTTGTAATGTGGTCATTCTCTATTTAATACGGAGAGTTCTTCTGCTTGGCGCTATACGCAACTCTATTTGACTTCATTAATAGAAAAGAGTTACATACCGCCACAATTTTGGTTATTCATCAATTCATGTTGATAAAGCCCGTTTCGCTTTATCACATACTGACAAGGTACATTCCATGCGTTCATTTGTATTACGCGCTCGCGCAGCCCCTACAGAGAGCAAACTTATCTTAGAAGGTGTTGGGCAAGATGCTCATACTGAGATTCTGGCTCATACTCTGATGAACACGATCTTCGTTGCTCAATCTCACCGTGAGAATGTCACCGTACACCTTGTATTAGAAAGTACTAAAGACTTTTCACGTACGATCACTTTCGATTCAAATGAGATCACCAACATTGGTGGCTTTCATGAATCGGCATTGTTATCAGCGGTAGTAAGAGCGGTTGATGCTTCTCAAGGTATGACCAAAGAGCAGACTCGTCAGGTTGAACCGGGAATCGTCGTTCGCACTATGAGCTTTGAAAAACTAGTCAAAGAACTGGCTGAAGACCACCAGCTATACATGATGGATAAGAAAGGTGACTTTATCCGTGATGCAGAGATTGCTGAAAACCCATGTTTCCTTCTTACTGATCACATCCCTATGCCGAAGAAAAGCTACAACAGCTTAAAGCGCTTAGGGACAGAAAAAATCAGCTTAGGCCCGAACATGCTGTTTGCTTCTCAGTGCGTTGTATTGATCAATAATGAGCTGGATATTCGCGGTTTCTAGCCTCCGGACTGATAAGCTAAACAAAAAAGAGCTCAACTATGTGAGCTCTTTTTTATTATCTATCTCTTTGTATCAATGGTGTTATCTCGAAATCAGACCTGATTAACCAAAGATGAAGCTGTATAGGAAGCCTGCACCCATCGCCATGCTTAGGATAACGAATAGGAATGCTGCAATCATTTGGTTATTGAAGATTGATTTAAGCAGGATAACTTCCGTCAAACTTGCACCTGCACTACCAATGATCAATGCCATTACTGAACCCAACGCCATACCTTTCTGTACTAGAGCTGCACTTAATGGGATTACCGCTTCAGCACGAATGTACAGTGGAATACCAATCACGGCAGCTACTGGAATCGCATACCACATACCTTCACCAGCGTACTGTGCAATTAGGTCTGTAGGAATGAAGCCGTAGATGAATGAACCAATCGCGATACCCATCATTAGGTAAGGGAAAACTTGTTTGAAGTCTTTCCAAGTTGAGAACCAAATTCTCATCCAACGACTAGGTTCTTTCTTCTCTACGATTTCAGCTGTTGCGCTTCCATCCGCTGAACAGCATGAAACCGTTACTTGTGGCTCTTCTTTTTTAGAATCGCAGCAAGATGTCTCTTTTGCCATTACTGGTGCAGGTTCGCCACATGCACTTGTACCACATGAAGATTCCGCTTTAACCGGTGCTGCTTTCTTAGGATCAGAATCACCACAGCTAGTGCCACAGCTTGAAGCTGAACCTGTTGATTCATACGCTTCAGGTTTTACGTAACGCTCAAAGCCAAGCTTCTCAAGTGCGTAACCAGCCACTACAGACACCGTCATTGCTACAAGGAAGTAGAACACAGCAACTTGCCAACCGAAGGTAATCACAAACAAACCAATGATCACTGGGTTCAATAGTGGGCTACCAAATAGGAACACCATCATTGGACCGAAACCCGCTCTTGCACGCAGCAATCCTTTTAAGAAAGGAATGGTCGAACATGAACAGAAAGGTGTAATCGCACCCAGTAGTGCTGCTACTACATAACCCTTACCATTACGTGAGCTCAGGATAGATTGAATCTTTTCTGGTGTAAGGAACTCTTGAAGAATCCCAACAATGTAGCTGATCGCTAAGAAAAGGATAATTAGCTCTACTGCTAAGAAAGCGAACATATCAAGTGCGTCTTTCAGCATTGTTAACATTTCATTGCTCATAATTAACTCCAAACTGGATTGAAGGTCGGGCTCTATGAGAAAAGTAACCAACCCTTAATTTCGAATATTCTCGAATTATAGAAATAAACAGCTCCAGAACAAGCATTATTTCGATAAAAATCGAAATGATTTTCGAAAACACAGTTTTTCAATAACTTACACAGACACCGTTTTTAAATTTGAATTCGACATACATTTCGACTAACATCGAAATTAAATCTTGAGGAGTTAATATGAACTTAGAAGTCGTTGCGAAAGCACTTAAAGAGTTGGGGCACCCTATTCGCCTAACCATTTATAAGAGTGTCGTTAAAGCTGGCTACCAAGGCATTGCAGTTGGCGGCCTACAAGAAGAGCTAGGCATTCCCGGTTCTACCTTGTCTCACCACATATCAAGCTTGGCGTCTGCGGGCCTAATCAGCCAAAGACGAGAAGGAAGAACTCTATTCTGCGTGGCGGAGTATGAGTGCCTAGAAGGTGTGATTGATTTCTTACAAGACGAATGTTGCGTAAATGAACAGTGCAACTAATGCACCTTTGAAGCTCGAACAAGTCTGGGCCGAGTATCAGCAAGCATTAAAGTCATTCCTGCATTCAAAGGTCAACAACTCTGCGGATGTAGACGACTTGCTCCAAGATATCTTGATTAAGACCTATCAGAACTTAGATAAGGTACAAGATGCTAGCAGTGTTAAGGCTTGGCTGTTCCAGTTAGCCAACAACACCATTATCGACTTCTACCGTAAGCATGCACGCCAACAACGTGATAGCCAAATTGATGCTGAAGATCTGTGGTTTACCGATTTAGACCACGACTCTGAATTTAAGCAGAAACTTTCATTGTGTATTGAACCTTTTATTCAGGCATTGCCAGAACAAAGTTCATCGCTACTGCTTGCGGTCGACATCAAAGGCCAAAGCCAAAAAGAGATCGCAGAAGCGCAGAACGTCAGCTATTCAACGGTTAAATCCCGCGTGCAAAAAAGCCGTGCTGATCTTAAGAACCTGTTTGAAGAGTGTTGTAACTTGTCCCTTGATCAACAAGGCAATGTGATTGATTGCGAGCTTAAGCCGAACGCCAGCTGCGGCAAGTGTTAATCGTTACATCGAATCCGTTATTTCAATAGAACAAAGCCAGCAATTAATGCTGGCTTTGTTGTTTTCATAATCTGCAAATCACTCTTTACTTAAGCAAATCTAGAGCTTGAGCGAACCGAACTATGCTGCTTCCGCTTTTACCACAGGTTGATAGCGCCCCGGTTTATGATTCATTGCTAGAATCAAGTTGGTGACTATCGCACCAAGCACAGACAGAAGAACCAATGACACATCAACAATGAACAGAGAAAGCACAACAATCGTGCAGTCTAATGCCATCTGAACCTTACCTGCTCGAATTCCAAAACGTTCTTGTAAGAACAACGCCAGAATGTTGAAGCCACCTAAGCTCATCTTGTGACGGAAAATCACCAGCATGCCGGTACCAATCAAGCCACCACCAAGTAAAGCTGCATACAATGCATGAATTTCGGCAATTTGAATCACGTGATACAAGTGATCCACGGCGAACGAAACAATCGAAACCGCGATAAACGTATTGATTGTGAAGCGCCAGCCCATACGAGCAACCGACAAAATATAGAAAGGTAAGTTAAGTGCGAAGAATACTTGGCCAAAGCTCAAATCTGTTACTTTGGTAATGAAGATCGCTAGACCAGCCGTGCCCCCGGTGAGCAAACCGACTTGGTTGAAAAAGATAACGCCGAGTGAAACCAATGCGCTACCTAAGATCAGTGCCAGTAAGTTTTCGCGAAGATTATGATCTTTATCCATGTGAATGACTCTCCCTGAATCTTTTAACATCGCGTTTCAGTAGTCTTGAAACGATTTATGCCCAAATTTACGATGTTTGACAGATAAGTCGAGTGAACGAGCAATGTTGCTTAGTGATTAGTTTGTATATTAGTTTTTACAGCTTTGTGAAACTTTAAATTAAACAGCTAGTTATAAGCCTTAATTTAGACTTTCATTCTTAATTAGATACTTGTTTCTATTAACTAACGAGCTTCAAGTTTTCTTATTTATTGAGCGCGTTTTATACCAATTCCAATCAAGCGACAATCTATGCATAAAACGCATAGACTACATCACAAATGGTCATTTGATACATACCCGACTCATCACTATGATGCGCGACTTCTTACAACATTGAGCGCATGTCAACACCGTATGTTTTCACAATCTCTTTTTGCCCAACTTGCCAGAATGACGTTATTCCTCGTCATTAGTTTGGTTATTGTGCATCACAGTCAGCCATTGATTGATCTCTTGGCTCAGCATGCCGTAAGCAGTGGTTGCCACCAGCAGTCAGGGCATGATCATTCTGGGCACGAACATCACCATGAGATGACTGACCAACACATGTCAGCGCAAGACCACTCACATCACCACCATTAATTTAAGAGTATTAGAATGAGCATTTTCCGTTTTCCTTTACTGGTATGGCTAGGGATAGGCACACTTATTATCAGTCTAGGGATCAGACAATCATTCGGCATTTTCATGATGCCAATTTCAGAGTATTTCGGCACGGGTCGAGAGTTTTTCAGCTTCTCAATTGCTCTACAAAACTTATTGTTCGGTGTGTTCCAACCTTTTGTTGGTATGGCCGCTGACAAATGGGGAGCAAGACGCATCATTATTGCTGGCGCATGTGCTTACGGTTTGGGTTTACTTCTTACCTCAATTTCTACCGAATCGAGCATGCTTTACGTTTCGTTAGGCGCACTGGTTGGTCTTGGCTTGAGTGCGACAAGTTACGTGATCGTGCTTGGCGCAGTAGCGAAAGTTGTACCAGCAGAGCACGCAGCTAAGGCGTTTGGCTTAACCACGGCTGCAGGTTCATTTGGTATGTTCGCGGTAATTCCGGGCGCACAATACATGCTGAATGAATTTGACTGGCAGAGTGCGATGCAAGTGTTTGGCGTACTGTGTTGTTTGATGATCTCTTTTGCGCTGTTCATGCGAGCGCCTAAAGCAGCCTCAAACAAACAAGCGCAAGCTGAAAAGAACCAAACACTCAAAGAAGCGTTGTCTGAAGCGTTTGCTCACAAAGGTTACTGGTTGATTCACGCGGGCTTCTTCGTGTGCGGTTTCCACGTAATGTTTATCGCAACGCACTTACCGAGCTATTTAGCAGATAAAGACCTACCCGCGAGCAGCGCTGCAATGGCACTGGCTTACGTTGGCATCTTCAACATCTTCGGGTCTTACTTCTGGGGTGTAATGGGCGACAAGTTCAGCAAACGCCACGTTATGTCTGCACTGTACTTAGTGCGTACTGTGGTTATCGGTGCGTTTGTTACTCTGCCTGTGACTGAATCAACCGCGGCTATCTTCGGTGCGGCAATTGGATTCTGTTGGTTGGGTACGGTTCCGCTAACGTCTGGCTTAGTACGTCAGATCTTCGGTGCCCGTTACCTATCAACGTTGTACGGTTTGGTCTTCTTTACTCACCAAGTGGGTAGCTTCTTAGGCGCTTGGGTGGGTGGTCGTATATACGATTACTACGGTTCTTACGAGCCAATCTGGTGGTCAACGGTGGTACTGGCATTTGCAGCAGCACTTATCCATTTACCAATCAATGACAAGCCGATTGAGCGAGTGAAATTGGCAATGGCTTAACGTTTTATGCTGACTCCCCCACTAGCGTAAACAACAAGTCGTTCCAATAAAGCGAGTGAGTATTGAAAGGAAGCATCCTGAGATACTCACTCGCTTTTTTGTTGGTCGTTATAGTAGAAATTATAACTAGCGAAACTGGCATAAAGCTCACTGAATAATAAGACTATTATTTTAGTTTTCATTTATAGTATCCACCCGCTCCTTTAAAACTAATCCGCAGGCTTATGGAATACATAGATCAGACTGTCCTTATCGCAATGACACTCATTTTTGTCGGCTCGTTTGTGCAAACCGCAATCGGCTTTGGTTTGGCCATTGTTGCAGCCCCACTGCTGTTTTTGGTCTCTCCAGATTATGTGCCTGCGCCTATCTGTTTGATCGGTCTGTTTATCTCGTTATTCAACGCTTTTAAACATAGAGCAAATATCTCTATTGGCGGATTAAAAATCGCATTGCTGGGCCGTATTCCTGGGTCACTGGCAGGTGGTGCTTTGTTGGTGATGGTTTCAACGAGCGTGTTATCACTATGGTTGGGCTTATTGGTAGTATTTGCCGTGATTGTTAGCCTACTGCCCTTTAGACTCGAACCAACCCCAACTAAGATGGGTATTGCGGGGTTCTTCTCTGGGTTCTTTGGCACCAGTTCTGGTATTGGTGGTCCACCGATGGCACTGCTACTCCAACACCAAGATGCCAATCAGCTTCGTGGTAACCTTTCTGCGTTTTTCGTGTTTAGTTCGATCATTTCGTTGGTTGTACAGATCCCAATTGGCTTCTTCACGCTACACCACTTGATCATCACTATACCTTTGCTGCCTGCTGCTTGGTTGGGTTACAAAGTGGCGTTAATGACGACACAAAGCATCCCTAAAGAGAAGATACGCATTGGTTCATTAGTGCTATGTTCTCTCAGTGGCTTTACGGCAATCTGGCAGGGTTTAGCTGGCTAGTTATTGGCGATAAAGACAAGAAGAAGAAAGACATCTTAGAAAACCAACACAAACACCCAGTAGATAAAAGGACGCTCTATGACTTACGACGAATTCAACGCATTCTGCGAGTCACTGCCTGCAACCAGTTATGTGATGCAGTGGAATAACTCGCACGTTTGGAAAGTGGGTGGCAAGGTGTTTGCGATTGGTGGTTGGGGACCGAAAGATGAGCCTGCGTTTATCTTCAAGGCGTCCGATCAGAATTTCGACTTTCTCAAAGAAGAGCCGGGCTATAAACCCGCACCCTACTTTGCTTCACGCGGTATGAAATGGATTCAGCTGTTTGAAAGCACGCCACAAAGGGATGAGGAGCTGAGATACTATCTCATTGAGTCACACCGAATTGTGTCCTTAGGTCTAACCAAAAAGAAGCAAGCAGAGCTAGGGCTCAATCAATAACGTTTATTACGTACTGCTAGTCTGAGCCCTTCTTTTGCAGTGAGGACGGATCCCTAAGAAGTCTGTTTCAAAAATGCAGGTAAATAGCGTTCTATTTTTTGCTCTGAGATAAGCGGCACCAATAAATAGATCAAACCCGCAAAGGCAATAGATCCGGCCAAGTCTTCAGGTCGATGCATGCCAAGCCAAACACGGCTATAGGCGACACCACCAGCCCAAACCAGTAAACCGCCGACTAGATAAAAGCGTTTCGCCTCTAAGAACAAACCACCAAAGAACGCCAAACACACACCGACGAAAATCATATGTCCAGATGGGAAAGAGTAGTCGGTTTCACCCAACCAGTGACGCGTTCGCCACTCGCTCACCTTATCTTGTACAGACTCAATCGCAGCATTCTTTTCAACCAATGGTAATTCGTAAAACACTTCCGGCATATCAACCACTTCTTGCGTCACCAAATACTCAGAATAAGGGCGAGGGCTCTCAGTGGAATGCTTTAAGAAGGTTTTCGCCGCAAAGCTAAGCACCAACAACAAACCGAGCTGCAGACAAAGACTGACTAACTTAGCTTTGGAAAACTTCATCGTGAACAATACTAAAGACAAAATCGCTAGCGTTACCAAGAATCCTTGATTGCCCGCAGAGTAAGTCACAAGCGTTATGAAGGCGCCATAGAAAGGCAAAACAGCACTTCCAAGGTCGAAGTCAGATCCAAAGATCAAAAAGGGTATGAGGGAATACAAACTTAGAACGAGCAGTAATAAGCCTTTGGATTTGTTAGAGAACAGAGAAGTCATGGCTAAGATCTTTTAGATAAAGTGGTCGGATGCTATCGCAGCTTAGCATCGTCAATATCAATTTTATGTCAAAACGGTCAGTCAGCCATCATGGTGTAACAATATTCGATTAATGGACCTCTTGAGTATTGATTCGGTGAACAGCCACGCCAGCACCAATAATGTTCAACATCTATTTATGTTCATAGAGATAGCAAAAACCACTGAAACCAGACGAGACAAAGGCATCATCCCACCAATAGACTACCGGACGCGTTGTGCTGATAAAGTGAACACTTACCGGATTATAAGGCCAAAATCTTAAAAACTTTGCTGTCAGTCCTTTAAATCCACTATTGAAAGGATTACCATCTGGTCTGCTTTCAAAAGCAAAACAGATTATTAATTTTTATTCTCAGGGCGGGGCGAAATTCCCCACCGGCGGTATGTCCTTAGCAAAATCTAAAGATAAGCCCGCGAGCGCTCGATTCGTCGAGGTCAGCAGATCTGGTGAGATGCCAGAGCCGACGGTTATAGTCCGGATGAGAGAGAATGAAAACACACTCGTTTAAGTTGGAAAGGCGTACCCGCGTGAGTTGGGTTCGTGCCTCCAACTTAGACGGGTGCATTTCGTTTTGGATAAAACCATAATGAGCTAAAGTTGACTTGTAATGAGTTGGCTTTGTTGTGCTCGGTTGAGATCCCTCATACAGCCCTGATTCTGGTGATATTTTAGGAGTTTAACCATGAATCAGTCTTCACTACTTGCCGAATTTGGCGAACCAATCACTCGCGTTGAAAACGCACTGCAAGCTCTACGCGAAGGTCGTGGCGTACTTCTACTTGACGATGAAGATCGTGAGAACGAAGGCGACATCATCTACTCAGTAGAACACCTGACGAATGCTCAAATGGCGCTTATGATCCGCGAATGCAGCGGCATTGTGTGTCTGTGTCTAACTGACGAGCAAGCGAACCAACTTGAACTTCCACCTATGGTTGTTGATAACAACAGCGCAAACCAAACTGCGTTTACCGTCACTATCGAAGCGAAAGTTGGTGTAACAACAGGTGTTTCTGCCGCTGACCGTGTAACAACGATCAAGACAGCTGCAAATCCAACAGCTAAGCCTACTGACCTTGCTCGCCCTGGCCACGTATTCCCATTGCGTGCTCGTAAAGGTGGTGTACTTGCTCGTCGCGGCCACACAGAAGGTACAGTAGATCTTATGCAAATGGCTGGTCTTCAATCTGCCGGTGTACTTTGTGAAGTAACCAATCCGGATGGTACGATGGCAAAAGCGCCAGAGATCGTTGCTTTCGGCAAACTACACAACATGCCAGTACTGACCATTGAAGACATGGTGATGTACCGCACTGAGTTCGACCTTAAGCTTGCATAACGTTTAGCCCTCAATGCTAAACACTTAGTCGTTAAGTCAACTACACTGCGAAGTGAACATTGAAAGGCCTCACTCTTACTGCTTTTAGAGTTAAAGCATATAGGGTGAGGCCTTTTTAATTTCCGTAGCTTGAAACGAGCCTGAAATGGATCGCCAAAGTGTCTCTACTTACCGAAATCTCCCCAACCTATCGTTAGAAAAGCGTAACCTCTCAAAAAATCCTGCAAAATATGAGAAACATTCACTAGAATGGTGAAGTCATGCACCATCATTGATCATCCATAATTACAGGGAAATCATAAGCAACTGAAATATAACACTTATTTATTTTGGCACGGTGTCTGCACTACCACTAAGTAGGTATACAAATATTAGGAGTTGAATATGTTTGTAGTTATTTCAGTGGGTTTATCCCTATTAGTACTTGCGGCCCTGTTTCATTTCTCAAGGAAGAGACAAACAGCGCTATCACACAGGTTTGAAACCTTAGTTCTGCTTAGAGAATTATTGTTGTTATCACGCAAACATCGCGCGGCAACGCACTATGCTCTAGCTTATAAGTTGTCTAGCGACTCGATTCGCAAAGTGAACGAGATTTACGACAACATACTTGAAGTATCTGAACTGCTTCAGTCCCATGTGTCGTTTGATAGCCGCCCTATGTATCGCATCTATCACCTCAAGCTCATCGCCATGCACAGCGACTGGCAAAACCGTAGCTTGGTGCGTAACCAATCGATTCATGGCAAAACGATACGTCACAGCATGTTCTTAATGGATGAAGTGATGATCATCTGGCTTATTCAGTCTGAGCGAGAAGACATGAGCCGTGAGTATCACATGAATTGGCAACAGATCTTAGACTGCATGGAGATCCTGACCAAGTTACGCATGTGCATACCTGATATGGAGAAGCCTGAGGAGTACGCGAGATTCAAATTCTACGCATCTCAAACACACCGCAAACTTAACCAATTATCGATTATCTGCCCGATCAGCAGTGGGTCACCCATTTGCACGCGTGCGATGCATGCACTCACCGAGATCGCATCAAGCACTGAAGCGACCCAACCAGCAGATAGCATGTACGAATTAACCAGTGATATATCTACTGTGGTATCGCAAGTTTACGACCAAGTATTATCCGACATTACGAGAAGCTTGTATCAGCCTTTACCAGACGTAAACGAAAAGGTAATAAATACCCGATTATCCGTACATCATTACATGTAAAGACTTCGTGAGAGGAGAGCGTGCTGGAACTCTGAATTATTGAGTTCAAATCCGATATCACCATTGATATCGGATTTTTGTATTTATGGGCTTTTAATTTTTGTCGCTATGTATCATTGCCTATGAAGTTTCTAACATCATCAGACCTGATATCGCTAGCCCAAGCTTGTGCCGCAAAATCAATAAACTGACGAACAACCGGAAGCTGATAGCTGCGAGACAGATACACCGCCCAAAGCACGCTGCTTGGCGAAACAAACTCATCCAATATTCGTATCAATTTGCCATTCGCAATCAGTGGGTTGGCTAAGTCACAAGGTAAACGAACTACCCCTTTCCCGTGCTGTGCGGCGCGAGTTAGCACTCCAACATCATTAGCCTTGATAGTGCCAGACACCTCAACCGAATAGTGTTGATTGTCCTTAACAAAATCCCACTTAGAAACATTCAAATGCCCAAAGCAATTATGCTGTCGAAGCGCTTCGACAGTTTCAGGTTCACCATGTTTGTCCAAGTAGGCTTGCGAGGCACACACCACTGAATCAATGACCATTAGCTTTCGTGCAATCAAACTATCATCAGGTTGATCGGTATAACGAAGTGCAATATCGATCCTCTCATCCACTAGCTGAGTAAAGCGGTCTGAGGCAAACAGTTCGACCGTGATATTAGGGTGGCGCTCGGTAAACTGCTCGACCACATCCAACAACATATGCTGAGTTAACCCGATGGGGGCTGCAATTCGAATGGTTCCAGAAAGATCATCGGTTTGATTGAGTGACGTAATTTCTAACTCAGCGGTCTCATGGAGGATTTTCTCACAGCGCTGCAGAGCGATTTCCCCTGCCGCCGTCAAGCTCACCTTTCGAGTCGTCCTATGTAATAGCCTCTGCTTCAGCCACCCTTCTATCTCTTGAACATGACGTGAAACCTGCAACCTACTCATGTCCAAATGCTCAGCTGCTTGGGTGAAGCTGGCACAATTCGCAACTTCGACAAAGCTACGCATTGCCGTCAACCTATCCATCACACTCTCCTTGAACTATTTCGCAGCTAATCGAATCTTATTAGATCACTATATAGATACAATCTACATCATTTTACGATATTTATCGCAACCTAGTGAGCTATTAGACTGCAATGGCTGTCGAGAAAACGACTCAATAAATTAGATAATTGGAGAGACATTATGAAAATTGCAGTATTAGGTGCATCAGGTTGGATTGGTAGTCACATCGCTCAAGAAGCTCAATCTCGTGGTCACGAGGTCGTTGCTGTTGTAAGAGATGCAAGCCGCGTGGAAACCAAAGGCATTGAAGTTCGTTCATTTGATTTACAAGATGAAGCCGCAAGTCTAGCAAACGCACTATCCGGCGTTGATGCAGTCATTACTTCGATTGGCGGACGTGCTCTGGGTAATCACGACATCGTAAAGAACACTGCGACTAAATTGCTGGCAACATTACCGAGCATCGGTATCGATCGCCTACTTTGGGTTGGCGGAGCTGGCTCATTAGAAGTAGCGCCAAACGTACCGCTAGTGACTGTTCCTGACTTCCCTGCGGATTACAAAAACGAAGCGCTAGCACAGGGCGAAGCTCTTGAAGTGTTCAAGCAATCTAATAGCGAAGTTAACTGGACGTTCGTTAGCCCTGCCGCAGAAATATTCCCGGGCGAGAAACTATCGACCTACCGCACTGGTGGCGATCAACTGCTCACCGACGAAGATGGTAACAGCAAAATTTCAGTCAGCGATTACGCTATTGCGATGATTGATGAGCTCGAAGCTGGCAAGTTCCCGCGCCAACGTATTGGTGTTGCTTACTAATGCTCAAATGTGTATTAGGTAAGCTCAATAGGCACTAGAAAGCAGAAAGCCGCTGACTTTTAGTAAGCGGCTTTCTATTTTACTTGTCGAGATAATCATCATATCAGTGGCAAATGACCTGTTTTCACTAGGATGATCGTCTCTTCTTCCACATAAGGGAAATGCTCGCTCATGTGAGGGCTACGCATCCAAGTATGTTTCGGGTACACGCCATGTTCATCTTTAAAGGTGCCCGACAACACAAAGATCTCTTCTCCACCAAAGTGACGGTGCGGCTGAAAACGTTCGCCAATAGGCCACTTAACTAAAGCGACATGCTCGTGCTCAAACTCATGTAATGGCATGACTTGTAATCCGCCAATACCAGGTAGCCATTCCGTTTCGAGCGTATTGACTCGAACTTGCGTTAAGTCTCTCGCATCAAACTGATTAAGCTTAACTAAGATCGTGCAGCCCTCTTTACTCGATGGGGAATGCGCGCTGCCTGGCGGATTACGGATATAAGTGCCAGCGGGGAAATCGCCAGTTTTATCTGAGAACACACCATCTAATACGAAGATCTCTTCTCCTTTCGGATGTGGGTGTTCAGAGAATGAAGATTGAGGGTCGTATTTCACCACGCTGGTCGTGTGGCCCGATTCTTTCTCTTCTCTTTCTAGGGGCTTACGCCACACTCCTTTGGCAGGGCTTGCAACCCAATCTAGTTTATCGGTTTCGATAACCAATCTCTTTGAAAAGTCCATGTTGAGCATAATAACGACCTTACTCTAAATATTGTTTTAATTATTATTGTCTTGCTAATGTCTATTCTACGCGAATAACGAGCGAGGGGGAGACTTCGCTGTTAGTTGCTAATTGCTAACAAAGCATCCCCCATATTAAAAACTCGGCTCGATTAATTGCGGCCTGCGATCACACCACCATCAACATCCCAGATTGCACCCGTTACCCAATCGGCACTGTCAGACAGTAGGAAAGAGATACTGTTTGCGATGTCTTTCGGCTGACCCACTCGACCAATAGGGTGGAATGCGTTGAAGCCTTCTAGCGCTTGGTCCACTTCTTCTGGCTTAATGAATGATTCGTAGATCGGCGTTTTAACGACGGCTGGAGACACCGCATTCACGCGAATGTTGTGGTCTGCAAGCTCCATCGACATATGCTGTGTTAAAGCGTGTAGTCCTGCCTTTGCCATTGAATACGCAGAAGATGGCGTCGCTTTAATAGCTTGTTTCGCCCACATAGAGCCTACATTTACCACGTTTCCGCCACCGTTTTTGATCATC
Source organism: Vibrio sp. 10N.261.55.F4 (assembly GCF_041470465.1). NCBI lineage: Bacteria > Pseudomonadati > Pseudomonadota > Gammaproteobacteria > Vibrionales > Vibrionaceae > Vibrio > Vibrio sp. 10N.261.55.F4. Next base: position 14,673 of record NZ_JBFRMM010000001.1, read on the forward strand.
AACTTACTGACAGCTTGAGTGATAAAGAAAGTCGCTTTATTAAGCTGCATGTATTGCTCGTAATCCGACTCCTGATGCTCGATAAACGCTTTAGGGTTAAAGTAGCCAGCCGCATTAACAAGGTAACCAATACCCTCTTCAAGTGACTCTAGATGCGCAATAAGATTCGACACACTTGCATCATCATAAAGATTAGCTTGCCAGCCAGTAGCGTGGCCTAGTGATTGAAGTTCTGATACTGCTTTATCTAACTTAGTTGGGTTATTGCCGACAACCAGCACATGGATATTTTGAGCGACTAACTGCTTCGCTGTTTCAAAGCCCATACCACTTGTGCCACCGATTACGACTGCAATACCATTTTTAGTGAAGTTCATTTTGTTATCTCCTAAGTCATGTGAACGTGGTAATCTTAGGCTTTGAACTAACACTATGAATAGTAAGTACAAATCGGTTAGGTAGGTACTTATTGGTACATCTTTATGAAAAATCAGGAAAACTTTTTTTCAAGAAAATCAGCACCAGAGCGCTCAGCTCGCATGGTAGAAACCATCTATGGCTGTAAATGGTCGCTAACGGTTTACCAATTATTGGCAAATGGCATTAATCGCCCCGGTGAAATGGTGCGCTCAGTAGAAGGGCTATAGACCAAGGTATTGAATGAATGTTTGAAGCGAAATGTAGAATTTGGAATTTTAGACAAGCAAATGTTCAACGAACTACCACCAAGAGTTGAATACCAAGTGACGCCGTTCGGCGAAAAGTTCTTGTTGATTCTAGACCAGCTGGAAAACCTACAAAACGAAATCGACGAGATGTAAGTTTGAGCCAGTCCAACTATTGCCAAAAACAGCAGACAGAAAAAGGAAGGCAACAAGCAGCACTTAGCTCACTGGCATTTGCTCAAAGCGACCTTTTACAAAATCAATGAAGGTTCGAATTCGACTTGGTTGATAGCGGTCTCGATGGTAGATCGCTGAAAAGTCGACCTTAGGCACCACCCATTCTTCAAACACCTGCTCCAGTTGCCCATCATTGAGCTCTTGTAAGCAATAGATGGTTGGAACACGAATAATCCCATTTCCCGACTTAGCGCCCTGCACCAACACTCGCCCATTTTTACATTGCAGTCTGCCCGTCACATGCACATCGACTGTTTTCTTAGTATCGTCCAGTGCTTGAAAGCTCCACTTACGCACCGATCCCGTTAAGCAATCATGGCGGATCAGATCTTTAGGATGGCTTGGCTTCCCTTTGCGAGTGAAATACTCAGGGCTCGCGAGTGTTCCCATTTCAATATCCAATAGCTTTCTTGCGATAAAGCCCGCGTCTTCTAAGCTCCCCATACGAAAAGCGATATCAAAGGCGTCTTCAATCAAATCGACTCGGTTACTACTGAAATCAAGGCTGATGCTGATGTCTGGGTAGAGCTGCATAAACTCATTGACCAAATCCGCGATGATCACTTCACCCAAATAACCGCCAACACAGTTTACTTTTATGTCGCCACGTACTTCTTCGACATCATCCACAGCAGCAATCAGAGCTTGGTCTATATTATCTAAGGCTTGTTCACATCTCGCGTACAGATCTTGCCCAGCGTGAGTCAGCCTTAAGGTTCGAGTAGTGCGGATAAACAGAGTCACTCCCATTTGCTTTTCTAGGCTACTTACTTGGCGTGATACGTGGGAGCGCGACACATCAAGCTCCTCAGCCGCTTTGGTGAAATTACCTAAACGAGCGATCAGCACGAAGGAGCGAATATCAGACAGATTAATTTGATTGAGCATAGTCGCCAGCTTACTTATGAAGTTATGAGATAGACGCTTTTATTGTTGCACCACAGCAACAGTGTTTCAAGTAAAGTGCTATATATCAACAATTCTATTTTCCTTAATATACCTCCATCGCAACGAAGCAAGGCAACAAGCACTTGATTCGAATGCACTTAAACAATACGTCGTAGCCAACCGACGCAATAAAAGTACAGAGGAAATAAAATGAAAAAACTAATCGTAATTACAGGTGCAAGCTCTGGTATTGGTGAAGCAATCGCTCGTCGTCTAAGCGATGAAGGTCACCCTCTGCTACTTTTAGCTCGTCGTGTTGATCGCCTTGAAGCACTGAACCTACCAAACTCACTGTCAGTAAAAGTAGACGTAACAGACAAAGCGTCTTTTGATGCAGCAATCGCACAAGGTGAAGAGAAGTTTGGCCCTGTAGATGCACTTATCAACAATGCTGGTGCAATGCTTCTTGGTCAAATTGATACTCAAGACGCACAAGAGTGGAAGACAATGTTCGACGTGAACGTAATTGGTCTTCTAAACGGCATGCAATCTGTACTTGCTCCGATGATGGAACGCAACACGGGTACTATCATCAACATCAGCTCTATCGCGGGTAAGAAAACATTCCCAAGCCACGCAGCTTACTGTGGTACTAAATTCGCGGTACACGCTATTTCTGAGAACGTTCGTGAAGAAGTGGCGGCTTCAAATGTTCGTGTTACCACTATCGCACCGGGTGCTGTAGAGACTGAACTTCTGTCTCACACAACATCTCAAGAGATCAAAGACGGTTACGATTCTTGGAAAGAAGACATGGGCGGCGTATTGGCAGCTGACGACATTGCTCGCGCTGTATCATTCGCTTACCAACAACCACAGAACGTATGTATCCGTGAGATTGCTCTAGCACCAACTAAGCAACAGCCATAGGCCTTTGCTATCGCGACTAAATCAGCGATGAAATAAGCTATGAACTAAAAAAACGCCACGACTTAACAAGTCGTGGCGCTTTTGTTTTGATTCAATTTAATTGTTAGCAATAAGCGAGATTAGAACTCAACGCGGTAAACTGACGTGCTACCACTCACTTCATTGCCAACCGCAATAAAGTGGTTACCAGAACGAGTGAAATACTTAATTGACTCTGGACCTAGGTCACCCGCTTTCGAGTTGTAAGTATCGTTGTCGCAATCACCGTCTTCATCAACCTTAGTGCACACTGATTGTGTGAAGTCTCGGTTGTTCAAGTAGCTGATGAAACTTGCGTTCTTAGGCTGTGTTACGTCGTAAACCATGATGCCACCTTGGCGCTCAAGGCCGATAAAGGCATAGTGCTTACCGTTGATCTCAGCCACTTCGATAGCTTCAGGTTCTACCCCTTTATCATCGCTGCGATCGTCACCACTTTGGTTGTTATCATTGGTGCTGTTGAAGTTTGCAGGATCTTGTTCAAGAACGATTCGAGCGAAATCATCACCGCTATCAAACACTAACTCGCCAGACTCATCCCAAATAGAGAAAGAGCGGCTACCGAATGCTTGAACCTTTTGGTCAGCAGCAAGTGTTCCTTGTGGCTTAATCACCTTTAGTCGAGCCAGTTGCTTGTTATCTTTCAACGCTCCAGCCAATGGGTGGTTAGCGTCAACATCTAGCTTCTTGCCACGTACTTCATCAACATAAGCGATACAAAAGTCTTTCTCTGTGGTGTAGTTTTCGGTGCCTTTATAGTCATCGCCATCCCACTCAAAGCCTTTATCGTCACACATTTCTTGCGTGGTTTTGATGCCATACTCACGACCATCACCTTCATTCGCAGTCACAATATAGGTGTTGCCATCGACACTGTAGCTAGTGATGCTGTCTGGCATGTAAAGTCCTTCTAACATCGCGTAGTTTTGTAGGTTGCCGATATTTTTGTCTTTATTCGACGCATCCAATTGCGCGCTATCCCAAGGTTTGCCGCCTAAACCAAGAATCGCATCCACCTCTGCCGTTGCGACATCAATCGCTGCTAGTGCGTTGTTCTCTTGCAGGGCAACGTAGAGTTTGCCGTTGTCAGCAAACGTTAGGTATTCAGGCTCTAGGTCTTGAGCGACGGTCGCATCGGGAGCTGAAATTCGAACCTTATCGGTTAATTCCTGGTGACGAGGCTGACCTTGGTTAAATGCCTTGAAATTAATCTGAGTGACCTTCGCTTGCATCGGCCCATTCGCTAAATCCACCAGCGTTACTGAACCTTCAGGATCAATGCTGTAATCCGAATTCGGCTCACCTTCATTTGCTGACGCAATATAACGACCATCTTTAGAGAAGCTCACCATGTCTGGCAGAGCGCCAGCCGTATAAGTGGTGATCAGCTCTAATGTGTCTGAGCGATAAAGTGCAACGATGCCGTTTTGTTGTTTGTCGGCATTTTCAATCGCGACAGCAACTAACCCTTGATGAGTCGACACACTGTTCGCTGCACCAATATCAATACCAGAAGCTGCAGCCGCTGATTGAAGATCAATAGAGCCTTCAGAGCTTGGCGAGCTATCAGTATTCATCGATAGCACGTCAACTTTCTTTGCTTGAGCATTTACGACATACAATTTATCGGTACATGAATCGTAGCTGACGATTTCGGCTGCAGAAGTATCAAACGGAGCGTCAGCAATGGAACTGCCAACCAGAGTAAGCACGGTGACCTCAGCATCGCTTGCGATTGGCTGTTGGCTGGATTGGCACTGGAGGCTCAAAGCATCAAGTGAGGTTTGAGATAGCGTATTCGCCGTAGATGATGTTGACTGAGAACATCCAGCCAGAGCGGAACTCACTGCGATAGGTAGTAATAAAGTCAGCTTATTAAATTTACGATTCATATATCCTCCATAATTTGAATCGCGATCATAGAGGCCGCTTATGACAGTTATCTTTCCCTTTTGTTAACAATAGGTGACGACAATCGGTTTCTTTTACCCATAACAACAGAGGGTTAGAATGAGCATTTCATTAACAAGCACACAAAAAAAGGCGCACAAGCTGGCTGGTGCTTGAGCGCCTTAGTAAACTGAATCGTAGGTTAGAAGTTGTAACCACCACCGATCATGAATACCCATGGGTCGATATCAACGTCTGTTGAGTACTGAACACCACCCGCTTTGTATTTAGCTGTAGTGTCGATATCTGCGTACCAAACCGATGCGTTCAAGAACCAATCTTCATTGATCATGTAGTCCATACCGATGTTTGCAGCAAGACCCCAAGAGTCATCAAGAGACAAGTCGCTCAAACCAGCATCTTTGCCCGTACCATTAAGTTCTTCATCGAAAAATACGGTGTAGTTGATACCCGCGCCTACGTAAGGACGGAATTTGCTGTTTGCTTCACCGAAGTAGTACTGCACCATCAGCGTAGGTGGTAGGTGTTTTGTGTCAGCGATATCGCCTAGACCACCATGATTTGTAGAGATTGTATGAGAGAATGGCGTTGCTGCAAGAATTTCAAGACTGATGTTATCTGTAAACATATAGCCAAATGTCAAACCAAGTTGGGTGTTTGAATCCACACCAAATTTTGACCCCGATGTCTCCAGAACATCTCCACTGCTATCGTTAGGAGATACCATTGCTGCACCTGCACGGATGATGAAATCACCTTCTTTATGAGCAAGAACGTTGGTTGACATAAGAGCCGCAATAACCGCAATACCACATACTGTTTTTTTCATTATAATTTCCTTTTGGGGGCTTAATCTTTGTTGGTGAATGAGTAATCATTTCTTATTTTGCGTGCAAGGTATCATAGAATAACCCTACTTTATTGATGGAAATCAATTTGTGAAAAGTTGTGATTATTTATGTAAATTTATATCGACCCGATCACTTTATCTCTTCATTTTATTGACAGTTTTGTAATGCAACTTTTCCGTGCGTCATTTTGTTAATCCAATCCCTTCACTTTGCTCAGCTCTCTTTGGATCAAAATAGAGCAAGCCAATATCTCGCACGCATCATTTTGGTGCAGCTCTACAAGAATCAATCTTGCCGCGTATAATATTCAATGAGTTACATTTGGCTTAGTGCTTGCAAGTCTATGTTCATAATCATAAATACATTGAGGTTCTGATCATGCAAGACACTCTAACAATCGTTCTGGCCGGCGGTGTTGGCTCTCGGCTTTCCCCTCTCACTGATAACCGTGCAAAACCTGCGGTACCCTTTGGTGGCAAATATCGAATCATCGATTTCACTCTCGCGAACTGCTTACACTCTGGGCTACGCCAAATTTTAGTGCTGACTCAGTACAAGTCTCACTCTTTGCAAAAACATTTGAGAGATGGTTGGTCGGTGCTTAACCCCGAGCTCGGCGAATACATCACCAATGTTCCCCCACAAATGCGAACCGGTGATAGCTGGTACAGCGGTACTGCCGATGCAATTTATCAAAACTTGTATCTGCTTTCTCGCAGTGAAGCCAAGCATGTGGTGGTGTTATCCGGTGACCATATCTATCGCATGGATTACGCGCCAATGCTCAAGCAGCACAAAAAGAACGAGGCCGACCTAACCGTGGCGTGCATGGAGGTTTCGATTGACGAAGCTAAAGAGTTTGGTGTGATGGAGATAGACGAGTCTCTAGAGATCAATAACTTTACCGAGAAGCCACGTTACCCTGCATGTGTACCTGGTAGGCCGACTCGAAGCATGGCTTCAATGGGAATTTACATCTTTGATAAAGAAGTACTGACACAGGCATTATTGGCAGACGCAGAAGATCCAGACTCAAGCCACGATTTTGGTAAAGACATCATTCCGAAATTGGTGGGCAACAACAGTGTTTACGCATACAAGTTTGGGGATGAAGAAGGCCGAGTGACCCAAGATGCGTACTGGAGAGATGTTGGTACTATCGACTCTTATTACCAATCCAACATGGACCTGTTAAAGCCAGCTTCGCCTATCGATTTATATCAACCTGATTGGGCGATTCGTACTTACGAACCGCAGCTGCCACCCGCACGAACCATTGCTTCAGTTGAAGGTAATCAAGGAATATTCATCAACTCGATGATAGCGAATGGCGTTGTAATTGAAGGCGGCTCGGCGCAAAACTCAATCTTCTTCCCGAAAGTGAAAGTCAGCAATGCCGCGATTGTGATTGATAGTATTCTGTTTGAAGATGTTGAGATTGGAAAAAATTGCCACATACAAAACTGCATCATCGACAAGAACGTTAAGGTGCCTGACGGAACCCAGATCGGTCTTGATGGCCTTGCCGATGCGAAACGCTTCCACATATCAAAACAAGGCGTGATTGTGGTGCCCTCTTCTTACCAATTTGAAGAGTAACCTTTAACGTTGGAATAGCTTTTCTTTAAACGAAAAAAGGCAGCGAATTCGCTGCCTTCTTATTTACTCACACAGCTTCAGTTAAGCCTTAACTGTCCATGTATTCGATTAAACAGAAACCTTAGAAAGGCCCTAACTCAATCATTTGAGCAATCACAACTGAAATCAAAGCGCCTACCGACCAGAACAAGAACAGTGGTAAGAAGAAACGAACCCACTTGGTGTAAGGCACTTTTGCAATAGCCAATACCGCTAACAAGCCACCATTGGTTGGGTAAATATAGTTAGAAATGCCATCACCCAATTGAGAAGCCAGTGCAGCCACTTGGCGAGTCACTTCACCAATATCTGCCAATGGAATAATGATTGGCATGGTAATCACCGCTTGGCCACTGCCCGACGGAATGAACAGGTTGATCGCAGCCTGCGAGAAGTAGATCCCTGCTGCTGCCACAAGTTTAGAGCTACCAGAAATGATTTGTGCAAGATAGAAGATAATAGAATCAACAATCTTCGCGTCTTCCATAATGGTTAGCACTGAACGAGCAAAGAAGATGATCAGTACCGCAACCAATACATCGCTAACACCTTTGGTCCAGTACTCACAAATCTTGTTCGGAGATAAGCCCGCCACCAAACCCGGAATAATCGCCATCGCCACGAATGCACCCGCAATCTCGGTGAAGCCGAAACCCATCGTCAACGTGCCGAAGATCATGTATGCGAACACGCCCAAGAACGCGATGCCCGCAAGCTTTTCACGTGTGGTGAGTGTTTTCGCTTCAACGTTAGATTCGTAGTGGTAACCCGTACCGTGCAACAAACCTTTGGTCGGGTCTTGCTTAACTTTGCGCGCGTAGTTAAGTACATACCAAGCACCTGTTAGCAACATGAACATGCCAACAATAAAGCGATACCACATGCCTGAATACATAGGCAGTTCAGCGATAGTGTGTGCAATCCCCGTGAAGAATGGATTCGCCAACGCCGCAGCAAAACCCGCACAACTTGCCAGTAGCACAACACCTAACGCTGTGATCGCATCGTATCCAAGCTTGATACAGATCGGAATCATCAACGAGATAAAAATAACGTCTAGTTCACGCATACCGGTGAAGGTCACGTTAAAGAAGATCGCCGTCATGATCACTGGCGCGATGACATACAAGCCTTGCTTTTTAAGCTTAGTGGTAAGCGCGACGACCGAAGCGTCTAGCAGCCCCATGTGTTTGATGATACCGAAAGCACCACCAACAAACACCACAACACCCATCACGCCAGAAGCGGATTTGAAGCCTTTAAAAAATGATTCGAAAAAAGAGGCTAATGTTGTTGGGTTGCTCGCTAAGAGTGTATAGCTGTCTGGGTCGATCACAGTGCGGCCATTCATAACCACTCGTTCAAACTCGCCTGCAGGGATAAAATAGGTTGCGATTGCTGCACGATTACCATGATGACCAAAGAAAGAAATGGATGGTTTACTTCTTTCTCTGTCGAAGCTGTATTACCAGCTGGAGATGTAGGTACGGATGTAGATACCGTAGACATCATATAGACTCCTTACTTGTCAGCAACCAAGCAATACTTGGCGCAAGGGGGATTTTGGAAAAACGAAACCCTTCACGCAGAACATAGTTCACGCTAACTAGGCTGTTTCTAAAAGGCCTTTGATAGATGGTGCTCTCAAATGTACATAGTGAAGTAGTGAGAACTACTCTCTTTGCGTCCGAGCAAAATGCAGATGTTCGGCCAAGTCAGGCCAAACTGAATGAGGTCATTACAAGCAGATAAACAGAAAAAGTCTGTTTTGGTAATGCGTTTTTTATCAATTACAAAGACAAGCGGCGCATACTAGCACAACGAGTCATTAATTGTCAGAAAAGTGTGAGTTTCGTCATGCTTTGGTGAGCAAAAGAAAAGCGCCCACTAATAAGTAAGGCGCTTTTCTGCAATCGAATCGAGTTACTTAGGTGCTAATTCGTAGTTTTCTTGCATCTCATGAGGGGCAATCCCGTACTCATAATCCGCTAAGTAGCCATCCTTATAGACCTTCATTCCCTTCTCATCCCAGCTCACTTTGATCATCGCCGTGTTGCCATCTTCACAGCCTAACAGCTCCAGCATTTCTGCATCAATCTTAATGGCTTTGATGGTTTTAATACGCTTAAACGGCTTAAATTCAGTGGCCGAGAATACGATGGCCGAGCGATAACGCTTAAGCTTGAGTCCAATCGCAAAGATTCTCGATTGTTGCTCAAACTGCAACATATTGATCTAGGCTCAATTGATGAGTCTCGCATTTCAGAACTTGTGCGATTCAAAGTCGAAACGCCGGTTCGCTATGAAGGTGACATTAATTATTGGCGTCAGGGCGTCGAATTTCCTGTCGATCAACTGGCATCCAATAAAGAAGTCGATATTCGAGCACGCATTACCATACCCGAGTCTCAACTCACAGCAGGAGAGTTTCACTTCAATATGGAGTGGGCAGTTGAGTGTCTATAAATTAGTAACTTAAGCTGAGTTTTTAATCAAAGAAGAAAAAGTGAGTGAGCTGGAAAGAAAATCAATGGAGTGACAAGTTCGGAATTATAAAACCGATAAAGAGAGATTCACTGGGAATTCGCTGTAGGTTAGCGCAAATTATCAAGGATGGAGTTTTTTTGAACATGTCTTTAAAACACGAAACATAATATGCGATCAGTTCATCGGACTTTCAAGGGAGTAACAAGAGAATATTTGATAACACTGAAGTCAATCACACATGTGCTAATTCTCAGTTGGTTAATCTATGCGATGTTTGCTACGTTTAAATGACACAGTCATTGGAAAGGTATGATTTATGAAAATAAATGTTCAAACACATCATGTATCAATTAACGACGAGTCACGCAAAGACATCGAAGGTAAATTCGAGAAGATATCTAACCATTTCCCATCACTGATCAGTTGCGACATCATCATTACTAAAGAACACGGTCAACATCAGGTTGAAGTATTCACCAACTACGAAGGTGTACGAGTAACAGCAAAATCGACAGACGATGTTATGTACCCAGCTATCGCTGCAGCACTCAAGAAACTTGAAGCTGGCCTAAGTAACCGTAAGGGACAATTGAAAGCCGACCTACACGAGAAACCAACAAGCACGAAGCCAGAGATTGCTTCGGACATCATCCAAGAGATGAAATTGGTATAAATCGATAAGTAGTTAAAGCGAAATAACGAATAGACACTTATTAAGAATTTCAAAGCCAGCACATGTTGCTGGCTTTTTCGATCTTAAAGCCAAGCAAACCTTCCCTTCTTTACCGTCTCTCGAATTCAGCTCAACCCCACATCATTATTAACGCCCTTAAGTTCTTAGCAGCTATAACAATCACTTGTGGTATTTGATACAGTTATAAGCAGAAATTTAGACCACAACGGAATGTTTATTATGAAGAAAATCGCGTTGATACTTTTCCTTGCTACTCAATTAATGGCTTGTACCGAGGTTGGCAGTGAAGCTTGGTGTGCGGATATGAAAGAAAAGCCTAAAGGTGACTGGACGGCTAATGAAGCGGGCGATTTTGCTAAACACTGTATTTTCTAATCACGTTAGCTTCTAATTCTACATTGGGCTGAATTAATACGCTCTGTGTAAAACAATCCATGGAATAAGTGAGTTTTAATGGAACACCAACTAGACAACAACTGGAAGCACATCGAATGGGTATTAACCGACGTCGATGACACGCTCACTTGGCAAGGTTCACTCCCTCCAGAAACCCTGATTGTGTTACAAAAGCTGAGAGACAATGGAATCAAAGTGGTCGCTGTAACGGGAGCCTGTGCTGGTTGGTGTGACCATATTGCGCAGCTCTGGCCTGTCGATGCCGTGCTTGGAGAAAACGGTGCCTTCTTACTAGAGAAGCAAGATGATGCATTACAACTCTCATCTGAAACACCGCTAGAACAAGTGCGTAAGAACCAAGCTAAGCTAAAACAAGAAGTTGAAGCGATCTTGTTGAGTTACCCCGACCTATCGCTAACTTTGGATCAATCTTACCGCTTGTGTGAGGTCGCGATTGATATCGGCCAAAACCGTAAGCCTGTTGACCCTGAAACTGTTCAAGCGGTACTCGAAAGAATACACGCTTTAGGCGCACACGCGACGGCAAGTTCGATTCATATCAACGCTTGGTACGGCGAACACTCAAAGAAAAACGCCGTGCACCGTTTCCTGGCTAATAAAGGCTTATCGCTTGAGCAAATCCACAATCAAGCCTGCTATGTCGGCGATTCAATGAATGATCAGCAGATGTTCGAATCACTTCCACTTACCGTTGGCGTGGCAAACATTCAACATTATTGGGATAAGCTAGAGCATCATCCAAACAAGGTGATGTCGCAGCCGGGTGGCTATGGGTTTGCAGAATTTGTGGATGCGCTGCTGAGGCTTAAAAGTGAAGTAATTTAGATAATCGCTCAGACTTTGAAGCAAAAATCGCACAAGTTTTCACTCATACGATTTCATTTATGTCATGCCCATCGACTAACCCGAAGCTCAACGAACTTAGAGAATAATCATCCCATCGCGATAAGTCAGAGCAGGAGAAACGTCTTGGCCAAGTAAGACTGGGCCATCAAGGTCGACAATTTCAGATTGAACGGCGATAGGCAAAGCTGCACGCATCGCCAAAGAAGTTCCGAGCATACAACCAGACATCAACGTAAATCCTAGCCTTTGGGCTTCTTCTGCAAGAACCAATGCTTCAGTCAAACCGCCCGTTTTATCGAGTTTGATGTTGACCATTTCATACTTACCCAACAGCGATGAGAGCTGTGAAGTGGTATGACAGCTTTCATCAGCACACAGTGGGATCGGGTGATTGATGTGTGCCAGTGACGCATCGTGCTGCTGTGGAAGAGGTTGTTCGATCATCGCAATATCAAACTCTGTTAGTTGATTAAACAACTCTTCGAGATTCAGCCCCGTCCACGCTTCATTGGCATCCAGTACAATCTGAACATCTGCCGCAGCTTCTCGTACCGCGCGAACACGCTCTACCACTTGCTCTCCATCAAGCTTCACTTTTAAGAGTTTCGCTCCATTTGCGACATAGTCTCGAGCCTGAATCGCCATCGCTTCTGGCGTACCAATCGAGACGGTCATGGCTGTCACGATTTGATTCGGTAACTCAAACAGGCTATTTGGGAAGACCTGGTCATGTTGTTTGGCTTCAAGCTCCCAAAGCGCACAATCGACCGCATTTCGCGCTGCCCCTCCGGTCAATAAAGACTGAAGATGATCTCTTAGCTCTGCCGGATCGGTAACACCTCGCTCAAACATACCTTCAAGTGCGCTAGACGCTTGTTGGATTTGCGCTAACACAGACTCCGATGACTCGCCGTATCGTGGGTAAGGGGTGCACTCTCCCTGAGCTTGTTTGCCATCATGTTCAATGTAGACACGAACAACGTGACACTCGGTTCGGCTGCCACGAGAGATGCGAAAAGGCGTTTGCATCGCGATAATAATGGGTTCAGCTGTAATCTTCATAATTTCACTCGGTTGATGTTCACTTTAACAAATGGAAACGTAGAAATGATGAAGTCGTTAAAGTGAATGTCGCAAATGATCAGTAATGTGTTGTACACCAAAGCGCACTGGGTCCGTCACTGGCACTTGATAGAGTGTGGTCCATTCTTGGCACAATGTCTCAGCCTCTTCAATGCTAATCGCCGACGTGTTCAAGCAGATACCCACCAGCTTCGCGTCTGGATTAGTCAGTCGCGCCGCTTGCAAGTTGACTTCAATCGTCTGTTCTATGCTTGGTAATTTAGCATGAGGAAGGTTACGAATATGTGGTCGCCCAACTTCATGACACAGCACTAAGGCATCAGCTTGTGCGCCATGTAAAAGACCCAAACTCACGCCTGCAAACGAAGGGTTGAACAAAGAGCCTTGCCCTTCAATGATGTCCCAATCGTGGTCGGTAAAATCAGGGCTAATCGCTTCAACTGCGCCAGAAATAAAATCCGCAACCACCGCATCAATCGAAATACCGCTGCCTTCAATCAAAATACCTGTCTGCCCTGTCGCTTTAAACTGAGCGGATGTTCCCGCTTGTTTAAGCGACTTTTCAATCGCTAATGCCGAGAACATTTTGCCTACTGAGCAATCAGTTCCGACAGTAAGCAGGCGCTTACCTTGACGAAGCTTACCGTTACCAACATTAAGAACACCGTCAAAATGGCGTACATCATGAAGCTTAGTCAATCCTTGTTGCTGCATGTCAGCAAGCGGTGAAAATTCACTCAATCGTTGGTGCATGCCAGATGCAATCTCATATCCCATTTCTGCAGCGGCCATAATGGTTGACTGCCAAGAATCAGGAATAACACCACCCGGATTTGCGGTACCAATCACTAGCGTCTTCGCGCCCTGCGCTTGCGCCTCTTGCAGGGTCATATCCGTTAAGCCCAGTGAAACGGTATCGTCTGTTAAACGAAGCTGACCTAAGCAGATTTCTGGTCGCCATTGATGAATACCGCGAGCTGTTTTTGCAGCGAGTGGGTCAGTAACATCCCCAAGAAAAAGAAGGTAAGGTTGAGCGATCGACATGAGTATTCCTAATTAATAAGCCCTTGTATGGGTTTACTTTAATTAGGAATTAGATAGCTGCCGAATACCTATTTATGGCGAGCCTATAACCTTAAGTTATAGGGTGAGTATAGATCTTCAATGAAGCGATAAATTGCTTAACGGAAATTGACTGAGGGGTGTGCTCTGCGCAAAGCATCGATACCGAGAATTGAATATCTGGTTGAAGTGGCAACACACAAACCGCATCGTCATTTTGATACTGATCTGCCGTCCACGGGTCAACAATCGCAAATCCTGCTTGGTGCTTCACCAGTTCCGCCGCAGCGCTATACCCACGTACAGATATCGGGTGGTGATAATGCTCATCGCGTGCAATAAGGCTTTGATGTAACAGGAGGCCTAATGGATCGCGGCTATCGAGCCCGATGATTGGCAGCGGATAATTGATCAGATCATCGAGGGTTAATTCCAAGGGTAAATGATCAACCGTATTAGAAGGAGCCAAAACCTTGAGGGATTCGGTTAAGAGCGTTTCATTTAATATGGTAGGCGGTGCTTCGTCCCCAAACGCAATAGCAATATCAAGCTCATGCTTTAATAGCCCAGCGCACAGTTCATCACGGTTTGCTGTCAGCAACTCAAAAGAGAGATCTTGCTTACTGCCATTTTGCTCGCGAGACATTTGGGCGATTACCGGAGTCAGTAATTTAGTCGCTAAAATCGGCGGCGCACCAATGCGTAAATGCTGATGGCCTTGCTTCACTTTGTTGGTCAGAGATCGAAATTGCCCCAATTGCTGATACACCTTTTCCGCTTCTGGCAGTAAGGTTTTTGCCTCAACCGTTGGCACCAACCGCCCTTTAACTCGTTCGAATAAGCCAAACCCAAGTTGTTGCTCCGTGTGCGCCAAAATACGGGTCACGTTTGGTTGCGACACATGCAAGCTGCGCGCGGCTCCAGATACGGTTCCGGTCTGCATAATGGCGTAAAAGACTTCCAATTGTCTTAGGTTCACATTGATGTCCTTATGGTTCGCGAAACAAATCTAGGGTTTGGCTTTTCTTGTATTAGCTAAGCTGTTTATCGGTCTAGCTAGCGTTTTGCGTGAGTCTATTTTAGTAGCTCAGCTATCGTAGGTTGAAGTATCTCAGCCCAAGTTTGATAAGCCTTCGCATTCAAATGCAGATCATCACACGAGTACTTGTTCGACAACAGCTTATTAGGCGACAATACTGAATTCACATCTAAGAACGCAATGCCTTGCTGTGTACAGTACTCGCTTAGCTTGCTATTGAGCAGTTCAACCGACGGATTTAAACCTTGCAGTTTAGAGCCAACATAAAGCGTTGATTGCACCAA
This sequence comes from Vibrio sp. 10N.261.55.F4, assembly GCF_041470465.1. Lineage (NCBI taxonomy): Bacteria > Pseudomonadati > Pseudomonadota > Gammaproteobacteria > Vibrionales > Vibrionaceae > Vibrio > Vibrio sp. 10N.261.55.F4. Next base: position 29,744 of record NZ_JBFRMM010000001.1, read on the forward strand.
TATGCGAATCTCATTTTCTTGCCACACCTTAAGCATATCAATGTAGTTCTGGTAGATATGGTCGACATCATAACCCTGAGCTAAATCGTTTATCCCTGCCATAAAACACACCAGCTTTGGCTTCACATTCAACGTGGTATCAATACGGCGCAACATGCCAGTTGTGGTGTCACCCGCTAAGCCACGGTTGACCATCGAAACATCGCGAAAGATATCCGCCCACGGGGCCCATTCGGTGATCGAATCACCAAACATGACTAGATCTGCACTTGGGGAAAAATGGCGATGGTTATCTGATGTCATGATATAACGACTCATACTGTGGCCTCGTTGCTGAATCTCAGACTGAAGAGCGACTGCCTTGAGGATCTCGCTATCTGGCGTGGCGCTATCAAATTGAGCTAGCAATCCTTCGATATGAGGCTTAAAAGGGCTAAGACGAGTACTCAGTTGATGATGTTCTTTAAGGGAAGATAACCTCTCTAGTAATGCATACAAAGAGCGGTTTTGACCAACTTCTTGGAATAACTGATAGAGATCGAGGACAGAGTGTTGCTGTAGCGCGGCAAGTAATTGCTTGTCTTCCATGGTGTTATCTAACCCTTCAATTATCTGATGATGAACTCAAGATAATATCCGATTGCGTACGGGATAGATAACACTAGAAGCAGAGAATTACTTTTCTTTGATTAGCAGATGGTTACGGTTATCACGGCTTTTCTTAATCAGCTCGTTGCTCTCGTCCATTTCATCTGACTTAGCAAGGCGATCATAAAGCAGCACGTTAACTGTCGCAGCCAAGTTCATGCAGCCTACTGTTGGTACATAAACAACATGATCTGCTCTGTCGGCGACATCTTGAGAAATAGAACCGTCTTCAGGGCCAAAGATATAGATGGCATTTTCTGGGTGTTTAAAACGCGGCAGTGGTGTTGCACCCTCAGCGAGTTCTACACAAACAATTTTCGTTTCTGAATCAAGGTTATCCAAAAACGACTCGACACCCGTTAGTGGGATAGTACGCGCAGCACTCTTGGTATCGGTATGAAATTTAGCGGCTTTTTCGTAGCGTTGCCCTGTGTATTTAACTTCGTCGACTTGGTAACAACCAGCCGCGCGCATAACAGCACCAACGTTTGTCGGGCTCTTTGGGTTAGTTAAACCAATAGTCACATGGCTTTTGTTCATGAATCTTTCTCACTTAACGAATAGACATAGCAGGGTGCTACAAAGCGTCGCATTCTACCAAAGCAGCGCCAAATTCAAAAGCATCGTAACAAACCGCTCTTTTTATCATTAAGCCCCTAGTTGCAAGGCTTCTAACATCAAAAATCTAACCGCCATCATGTTTATAAAACAAAAACATTTCTGGATAACAATTCAACAACAAGTCCATTTACATTTTAAAACCACATTAATAATGTGTTGAAAATTGCATGAGATAATCACACAGGAAGCGTGACATGACCCTAACCATCAAAAACCGCCTTTATATTCTCTCTTTCATTCCGTTGCTACTTATGGCAATCGGCATGATGAGCGTGACGTATATGAAGAGCACCGAGCTAACCGCACAGCAAGTTGAATCGACGCGTAGCAATATGATGGCGATGAAAGAAAAGGAACTCAAAGCGTATCTACAAATGGCCTATTCTTCGATCAGCCCGTTCTTGGAAAGAGGTGCAACATTAGAAGAAGCCTTACCAACATTAAGAACATTAGAATATGGCGAGTCTGGCTATATTTTTGGTTACGACTCCAAAGGTGTTCGAGTCGTTGTTGGGCAAAATAACGATGGTATTGGTAAAAACTACTACGACCTGCAAGACAAAAAAGGCAACTACCTGATTCGTGACTTGATCAAGAACTCAAAGCTTGGTGAGTTCACCACCTACTACTTTCCAAAACTTGGTCAATCAGAAGCTCTACCGAAACTGAGCTACTCGATATTCGTTCCCCAGTGGGACTTGATGCTAGGCACAGGTTTCTATACTGACGACATCGATGCGGTCATCGCAGAGATGAAAGAGAGCTCAAATGCCGCGTTACAAAGCTCATTAACAGCCATCGCGATTTTCTGTGGTTTGATTGCCCTAGTGGTCGCTGTGTTTGCAGTTGCCGTCAACCGCACTATCATGCAACCACTCGAGCAGTTTGACCGTTCAATCAGCGCATTCGCGAGTGGCGAAGCTGATTTAACCGCTCGAATGGAAACCTTCAAAGCACCCGAGTTCACAAAACTCAGCGAGAACTTCAACGCCTTCGTGGCAAGCCTGCAAACCATCATTCGCAGCGTAAGCGATGTCGGTCAGCAAGTCGTAGCCGAGACATCTAGCATGTCTTCTCGCGCTGCGCAGGTCGACGAGATTGCTACTGGGCAACGTGAAGAGACAGAACAAGTTGCAACAGCGATGACCGAGATGACCACAACGGCGCAAGAGATCTCGAGCAACGCTAGCCAAGCGGCGGATTCAGCGAAGCTTGCAGAAGGCAATGCCAAAGAAGCGCAACAGATCGTAAACGCAGCTGCAGATTCGGTGGCAGGCCTAGCGAGCGAAGTATCAGAAGCGAACACCGTGGTGTCTCGTTTAGAAGGCGATGTACAGAACATCTCTTCTTCATTGGCGGTGATTCAAGACATTGCCGAGCAAACTAACCTACTCGCGTTGAATGCCGCGATTGAAGCTGCACGTGCAGGCGAACAAGGGCGTGGGTTTGCTGTGGTTGCCGATGAGGTTCGTAAACTGGCAAGCCGTACTCAAGAAAGCACTGGCGACATTCACAAGATGATAGAGCAACTTAAAGCTGCCTCAGATGCTGCTGTGAAAGCAATGGATTCAAGTCAAAACCGAAGTGCGCAAACCGTGGAAGAAGCGAATGCCGCAGCCGAAGCACTGGCGAAGATCCAAGCGTCGATCGATACCATCATGGACATGAACTCGCTTATTGCTACAGCCACTGAACAGCAGAATATAGTCGGCCAAGAGATATCTCAACGCATCGTGGTAATTTCTGACCAAAGCTCACAATCGGCCGAACTCGCGAATCAAAACCGTACAGGTAGCCAAAACCTCAACAGTCGTGCAAATGAGCTGTATCACTTGGTAGATCGCTTCACCGTCTAATACATTTTCGGTTTAGTAAGCCGCAATCAAACGCGACTTAACCCTAAAACACGTCGGGCTTCAGAACCCCTATTCTGAAGCCCGTTTTTATCGGTGGAGGTTTTAAGCCATACACTAATCCAATTGCTCAGAAAGGAAGTCCACCAGCAGGCGAACCTTTGAAGATAAGTTGCGGTTCTGAGGATAAAGCGCCCAGATCCCTTCTTTGTCATCTCGATAATCGGACAGCACCTCAACCAACTCACCAGAATCAAGGTCTTCACTCACATAGTATTCAGGCAACTGCACCAAGCCAATGCTCTGCTTAGCTGCGTCTAACAAGGCTAAACCACTGTTGCACTTAATGCGTCCGTTAACACGAACTGAGCGAGGGCGTCTATTTTCTTTGAAACGCCAATGTTCAAATCCACCGACTAAACATTGGTGATTATTTAATTCTGATAATGTATGCGGCTCGCCATAACGTTCAATATATTCAGGGCTTGCACATACATAAAGTTGGCGTTGAGACAGCCTCTTTGCCACAAGGCTTGAGTCTTCCAAGCGGCCAAGACGAATCGCAACATCAACACCCGAATCGATAAGATCGAGCTTTTGATTGGTCAGCATCAGATCAAGCTCTACTTGCGGGTGAAGCTTTAAGAATTGATGCAGTATTGGGGCGAGTTGGCGCTCACCATAAGTCACAGGCGCGGTGACTTTCAGTAAGCCTTTGGGTGTTGATTGCATCTGCGTGACCGCAAGCTCAGCAATTTCTAAACCTTCGACCAACAACTTACATTGTTGGTAATAGAGTTGCCCAGCCTCTGTAAGAGACACCTTTCGAGTCGTTCGATTGAGCAGTTTCACTGCGAGTCGTTCTTCGAGGTTTGCTACTCTACGACTGATTTGAGCCACCGACGTAGCGAGCTTCTGCGCCGCACCAGTAAAGCTTTCACGCTCTGCCACTGCAACAAACTCACTTACCCCTTCCCAATTGGCCATGCCTTTACCTTATGCTGAACTTTGGTTACCCATACAGTGTATTGAAGTTAGATATCAGTGTCACCTTGCTTGATATGCGCTGTGCATTAATCTTCGGCACCTATAGTCATTCCCTTACAGAACCATATTTTTGTCCTAACATTAACCTCATCCCCTATTGCTAGGGTGAGAATCTCTAAAACACTGGTACAACAAAGTAAGGTATCCCTTTGAAGAAGTTAATCATACTTGCATCAACTCTTGTACTCAGCACCACTGCGTTTGCAGCAACTAAAACAACAATTCAAGAAACAACGCTAAAATCTGACACATATGCTAGTGAAGTCGAAGCATACGATGCAGGCACCAACCTTATGGATGAGTTACGCGCAAAAACACCTTTTGAGCTTTCAAGAGAACTGCCACAGTTCCAACAGACAACCAAATACGATTCGTTCAAGATTGATGATGTAAATATGGAAGTGAAAAAGATCACTAACATGAACGGCGACATTCATTACCAAGCGAACGTAAAAGTTGACTACCGTTACACATACAAAGACGGTCTTAGCAGCTAACACTGAGTGATTGATCAGGTCTAAAAACTGATCACCTAGTCAAAAGACTGATCACCTAGTCAAAAAGAAAGCCCGCACTCATAGAGTGCGGGCTTTTTGTCGTTCACCGCTGATTAATGGGACTCAATACGAGCAACCATTATCAGCTCATATTCGTCTGTCTAATTTTGAAAATTACACTTCAAACTGAGACACAAGGCTATCTAGCGCTTCACACTGTTCAGCCAATGCCATACATGCATTTTCTGCGCTGCTTGCCATCTCAACCATTTGCATGGTGCTTTCAGCGATGCGTTGAACATTCTTATTCACTTCTTCAGACACTTGAGACTGTTGCGAAGCCGCCGTAGCAATTTGTGTGTTCATGTCATTCATCTTGCCAATTGAGTTACGAATCTCACTCAATGAAGATGCTGCAGTTCCTGCTTGAACAATGGTTTTCTCGCCACTCACTTTGCTTTCAGTCATCACACCAACCGCGTGTTTAGCACCCACTTCTAAGCGTTCAATCATTGATTGGATTTCGCCAGTGCTGTCTTGAGTTTTACTCGCCAACGCTCTTACTTCATCTGCGACTACGGCAAAGCCACGGCCTTGTTCACCCGCTCGTGCCGCTTCAATAGCCGCATTCAAAGCAAGTAGGTTGGTTTGTTCTGCAATACCTTTGATCACGCCAAGGGTTGAGGCGATGTTCTTCACGTCTGTATCTAGTTCTTGAACCACACCGCCCGCGTTCTCGATATCTTGCGCAAGGCGTTCAATCGAAGTCACGGTCAAGCCAAGCGTGGTGTCTGCCGATTCCACTTCATGATTGGCAACATTATTGGCGGTTGCCGCATCTAATGCATTACCACTCACCACTTCACTGGTTGCTTGCATCTCATGAACCGCCGCCGCGACTACTTCACTTTCACGCTGTTGGTTCGATGAAAATTCAGCAACACTTTGCGTTAACGATTTAATGTTTTCCATCTCAGCGCGTACCGCATTCGATGTAAAAATAACTTGTTCGACGGTGACATGGGTCTTGCCAACAAACTGGTTGAAAGCAGAACTTAAACGAGCGATCTCATCATTACCTTCGACCTTCATACGTTGAGACAAGTTACCGTCACCCGATGCGATCTCATTCATCGCTTTCTCTACGTTCTGGATTGGCTGAACGATAAACCGATTGGATAACCACATAGCGAAAAGTGCAGCGAAAACAGCAACGGCCATACCCACTTCAATGATCAACTTACTCGATTCAATAGAGTCATCGGCTTGCTGGCGAAGCTCTTTCTGTTTCAATTCGATCAGAGTTCGGATATCGCGCAGTTGAGTACGAATGATCGCAAACTCTGCGTCAAGCGCTGGCGAGTAATCAATATTGTATTGGTCTGCGTTTGCTGGATCAGCGAACATTGGCTCGTGCAGTGCCACCCACTTGCTCATCGCGTTAACAAGCTTTGCTAACTCGCCACGTGAAGATGGGTCCAACACGCCCGCTTGATAACAAGGTTTCGACACTTTCAAAACGAGGAACCGCTTTGTAAGCGTTGTCTTTAAATTCAAATTTTTGGTACTCAATCGCCGCTTGGTCTTTCGAGAGTAATAGACCTTGAGCAGAAGCGATAACTTGATAAATGTCACGATACCCATCTTCCAAATTGTCTAACACGGGCTGAACCACATTATTGAGCTCATTATTAATCGCAGCTTGAGCATTTGATCTGATAACGTTGAGCACAGTAACGGTAGAAAAAACAATCACAATCACCAACAGCGGGATCGCGATTTTACTCTTAATCGAAAGATTATTGATATTCATTGGGATTAATAACCACACTTCAAATAGGGATGCGTGCGCAATATACAGCACACATATAAAATCCCGCTAAGCTTTTGTGAGCTTCATCTCATAGAAAACGATACCGTAAATTCGTGTGATGTTTTTTCAATCAAAGGTTAACTTTCGGCGACTAAAATACTCTCTGATTTAGACTTATTTGCTGCTGATACGCGCAAATACTGGAGAAGTGTTAGAAATAACACCATAATGTAGGGCTCTAAAATAAGTAGGTAAGAACATGAAAATTTGTGGTGTTGAAATCAAAGGTAACGATGCAGTCATCTGTCTTCTTTCTCTGTCAGACGGCGTATTTAACATTCCTGATTGCCGAGTTTCTAAGGTTGCGATTAGCGACGCAAACGACACACAGAATATGAAAGACTTTCAATTCTCTTTTGCAAAGTTAATGGAAGATTACCAAGTAGAAAAAGTTGTAATTCGCCAACGTCAGACTAAAGGCAAATTTGCTGGCGGTGGTTTCGGCTTCAAACTTGAAGCAGCAATTCAGCTAATCGACGGCCTAGATGTAACCGTTGTGTCTCCAGCTGAAATCAAAGAAAGCCTTAAGCGCAACCCTCTTATGATGAAGTTCAAAGAGACCGGCCTTAAGCAATACCAAGAAGCACCGTTTACAACGGCTTACGCTTGTTTGATGAAACGCTAATCAAAAGTCGCTAGCCAATATTTTATATAGAAAGAGCCTGAATATTCAGGCTCTTTTTTGTTTCTAGTCATCGATTTTTAGTAGGATGAGTTTGGTATACAAACTACCGCTCTAACACTGTTCGCCTACGAGCCTTAATTAACTCAGGCTTTTTCACCACCAAATAAACCGCCGCAGCAGACAAAGCAAAGCCCATCGCGCCATACATGTCGAACGACTCACCGAAAATAAGCCACGCTTGGATTGCTGTCGTCGGTGGCACCAAGTAAAAGACCGAAGCCACACTTGAAGATGCACCGTGCTCTACCATGTAAAGCAACAATAGGATGGCAACACAAGACAGAACGACCACCAGCCAAATTAGAGTCAACGTGAATTCTATCGTCCAGTTTACTTGCATAGTTTCGTAACGCATTGCGAACGGCAGAAACAACGCGGCAGAAGCCAAATATTGCACCATCGCACCGCCGACCATATCTGTCCCCTGACAGAAGCGCTTCTGATACAAAGTGCCGCAGGTAATACCCACCAAAGAAACCAAACACAATAACGTTGCCAAGCCTTTTTGGTCGTCTGACTGCCATTCAATATTGCCCATCAACACCAAACTAATACCCGCAAAACCAAGCGCTAACCCCAACCACTGTGCAAAATTAAAACGCTGCGAAGTACAGCTGATCATAATCAATGCGGTAAGAATCGGTTGTAAGCCAACAAGTAGAGAACTCAACCCGGCGGGCATACCTATATCAATCGCCAGATAGGTGCCACCAAGGTAGAAACCATGAATCAAGATGCCAACCACACTTGCGTGGAAGAATGCTCGACCACGAGGAATACGACGCTTAAGGATTGCAATCAAAACCAAGAACAGCGCCACGTTGGCTACCATCCTCAATGAAAGTAATGTTGCGGGTTCGGCATATTCAACACCAAGACGTGCGCCGACAAAACCTGACGACCACAATATTACAAACACAAACGGAATCATTTTAATCAGCATTACAAACCTCTGGTCAACTCTTCATCAATGCTGTTACCTTAGTTGGGTACAGATAACTAATAAAGATACAGATATAACACTTTAAATGGTTACAGATTGAGAGTGTACAACGAGGGAGAAACACGTGGAAGCAGAACTCAGCGGCAATAAATACCTTGCTACCGAACAACATATTAAGGCTCAGATCGATAAAGGACTTTTTCATCCAGACGATCGCCTTCCCTCGATCCGCCAGTTAAGCGAACAGCTTGGCGTAAGCAAAAATACCGTAATTCGAGCCTATCAAGAACTCGAAGCAACGGGTTGGGTTTACTCGGTACCTAAATCTGGCTATCGCGTAAAGACACCGAACACCACCTGCTGGGATACACCAAGCCAACCTCAAAAAGTGGACCTCTTATCTGTCACCAAATCGGTACTCTCTCGCCCGAAAGGCCGCCTGAAACTGTTGGCAGGTTCTGCGCACCCGAACATAAACAACCCTGCGATTCGTAGCTTGTATGCCGAGATTGGTCGCCACAGTCGATTACAAACTCAATTGCCTGGGTATTACCAATTACCTCCCGGCGACGAGCAATTAGTAAAGCAATTGTTAAAGATCACCCATGATCTAGGCGTACCTGCGGGATCCAAAGAGATTGCGATTACTCATGGTGCTCAACAGGCGATCAGTTTGGCACTACGTGCGCTCACCAAACCGGGTGACATCGTGGCAGTCGAGTCACCTTGTTACTTCGGTAATTTATTGTTGCTCGAATCACTTGGCTTGCAAGCTTTAGAAATCCCGAGCAGTGTTAGCCATGGCATTGACATTCCATCACTGCAGAGCGCGTTGGACAAATGGGAAGTAAAAACCTTACTGCTAACGCCAAACTTTACTAACCCAACCGGCTCAAGAATGCCATTGGCGAATCGAAAAGCATTACTGGAGATCACCGGATCTTTACCAATTATCGAAGACGATGTGTTCGGTAGCTTGGCGTTCGATACACCAATCGCTAGCCTCAAAGAGCTTGATGACCAAGATAGAGTCATCTACGTCAACTCACTGTCTAAAACCTTAGACTCACGCTTGCGAATCGGTTGGTTATTGTCGGGACGCTACCAACCTTTAGTCGAAAAGTACCTTTTATGCGACAACATGGGCAGCTCAAACCTGATGCAATCCGCGGTGGGTCAATTTCTCACTACCGGTAAATATCGCAGCCACTTATCCAAAATGAAGCGGCTCTACCAAACCAATCAAAAGCAATTCCAAAGCCTGTTAATACAAGCACTAGATAGCTATCCTCACCTTGTTGGGCAATACCACCTATCAAAACCGGAAGGCTCTTTTTTAAACTGGATAACGTTGCCAGAGTCGGTCGATAGTTATGCCGTCTACCAAGATTGTTTAAAGCACAAATTAGGGATTTTACCCGGTACTGTGTTTGGGACCAATGACCAATATAAACACTGCTTGCGCTTCACTGTCGCCAATATTGAAGAGAGCAAAGAGTGGAAAGAAGGGGTTGTAACACTAGCGAAGATAATCGCTAGGCACGTACGTTAGATTACCTTTCTAATTCTCCATTCAGGCCAAACAACAAAGCCCCTCCAACTGAGTGGGGCTTTCATCATTATCATATCTTGAGTTGCTTAAATACGATGGTTAATTAAAAGCGATTACCCTTGCCAAGCGAACTGTTCAAAAACTTTGTCGACTGGCGTTTTAGCAACGTGGTTTACGTAATTACTGATCACTTTCTGAGACAAGCCAAGAATCACTTCTAACACCTGTTGCTGACCATAGCCCGCTTCGAAAAATGCGGCCATTTCACTTTCAGGTACATTGCCGCGGTTGCGTACCATGCTCAGCGTAAAGTCATGAAGTGCTTGCAGCTTTTCAGTGGGTAGAGCCGTGCGATTACGAAGTGCTTCGGTGATTGCAGGATCAACCTTCATTGAATGTGCGATACCTGTGTGCGCAGGAACGCAGTAGTGGCATTCGTGTTCAACGTTGATGGTTTGCCAAACAACCGTTAGCTCTTCAGCATCGAAAGATGAGTCACTAAACGCCTGATGAAGCTGAGTGTAAGCCTTAAGTGTGTTTGGAGATTCAGCCAATACACCGAACAAGCCCGGTACTCTGCCCATCTGCTTTTTAGCACCTTCAAGAATAGGTTGGCTTTGCTCTGGCGCTGATTCTACTGAATGAATTTTGAAGTTGCTCATTGTTTTATCCCTATCAATTTATGATTCTAAAGTTATTCAATCACGGAGCAATTAATGACTGTTCTCCGTTGGTGTGAAAACAATATAGATCAAATTAGAACGATCGTTCAAGTGTTATTTTGAACACTCGTTCAATTTCATTGTATTTATCGAATCAACAATTAAGAAAAAACCGATTTTATTTTAGAGGGGCCAACCCTAATCCCATGATTAAAAATAGAAAACCCGCCAGGTATCAACTGGCGGGCTCGCTTATAAGTCTGCATTCTTATTTCAATCAACGATCGATGCTAATGGCACAAGCCTTCAGAACATCTAATCTCATCACAAGGTTAGACACTTTTCCCTTCAAATTGGTAAAGCTCTCTGAGCGTGTCTTTTAACCATAGAACGATCGGATTGTAGGCATTGCGTTTGTGCCAAATCATGGTGAAGGGGATCAGCAGCTTTTTGACATTTTCTTCATCTAAAGGGATGGGTAGACAAGTAAGATTGGGGTGGAGTTGTTCAACGTAACGTCGACAGTAATTCGGCGCAACGGTAGTCATGGTGTGATTCGATTGAGCGGTCATAAATAACGACTGCTCAAAACCAGCTAAAGTCAGTACGATATTTCGGTCTAGTTGTAGGTCAGTAAGCACTTCATCTAGCGCCCATGTTTCACTTTTCTCCCACACAATATTGATGTGGGGGTATTTAAGGAAAGCCTCAAGATTCCACTCTTCTTTCAAGGCGGGATGATCTTTTCTCAAATACACAACCGGCAAGTCGTGGAACAGAACCTCGAAGTCGATGAAATAAGGTAGTGAGTCTAGGGATTCTTTCGAACGTGGATGGCTTTCTCTCCCTGAAAATCCAATATCCGATTCGCCACGTACGATGGAATCTATCGAATCGTAGTCCCAGTTACGCATTTTGATTTTCGCGTTGGGGTAACGTTGAGACACGCTTTGCGTCAACTCGTTAAGCATGATCAGAGATAAAGGAGATTCTGCCTCTAGATTCAAACGCACATCTTTTGGCGCTTCGTCACCACGAGTCGTCAGTATTTGGCTTCCAATCTGCAGCCAGTCTTGAAGATCTTTTACCATGCTCAGTGCGAGTGGCGTTGGCGTTAATCCCCTTGGCGTTTTCACAAACAAAGGATCATCAAACCAATCTCTAAGCTTGGTGAGTGATTTACTCACCGTAGAAGGCGTGACGTTCAGCTTTTTCGCAGCTTTTGAAACACTCTGCTCCTGCAGCAACAATTGCAGAGTGAACAACAGGTTCAGATCAAGACGGGCTAGTGGCTTCTTCATAATCACTTTTAACTTGAGAGGGACCTACCCATAGTATTAGAGCAATACTGATAACTCCACCAACAGCTAATATAAATGCCAACATATTCAATGCACTTAGTCCAATAATGCCCATAAACCAGATAAACAATGCCGACGTACATATTTGAGAAACACCAAGAATCGAACTAGCCACACCTGCCCGCTGCGAATAACTGCTCAATGCTTGGCTCATCGCGACACCAAAGCCTAACGAGAATCCGCCACACACGAAAGCGAAGCCGATTAATGTCACGTAATGTCCTAATCCACCATCCATCGAGGCTATTAGCAAAATAGCAGCCACAATGAAGCACGTTTGAGAGGTCAGCATTAAGCTTTTCTGCTTAAACACATTCAATGCAAATGGGGCTGAAAATGACACCAACATGCTCACCAAGGCGGTTAATGCCATGGTGTAAGAGTACTGACCTCTATCGAAGCCAAGCTCTGTCATAATCAACAGTGGAGAGACATTCACATAAGTGAGAATTGTGGTCACGCCGAAACTAGTCATGATCACTCGGCTAATAAACAACGGCTCTTTAAACGTTTCGATTGAAGTCGAATGAAGGGTTACAGGTTTCTCAGGTAAGCGCGATTTCTCAGAGAAAGAGGCTTTGGCTAACCCATTATCTTTGATGTTGAGCTTAGTCTCTTTTAGCACCAACACAGACAATAAGCACACCACTACACCCATGCCCGCCATGGTCGTGAACAAACTCGGCCATGGGTAAACAGTCATGATTAGATGACCAATCACAGGCGCGAGTACCGGAACGATGCAAGTTATGCCATTTAACATCGACAGCACCTTGGCACGCCTTTTATCGTCTAAGACATCTCGTAAGATAGCGAACGCCACCACATAGCAAGATCCAGCACCAACACCTTGGAAAAAACGCACGATAAGAAACGGCTCAGCACTGTTCACAACCCCGCCCAAGGTCGACGAGAGAGTAAAAACAATTGCACCGAAAATGGCGACGGGCTTCCTCCCTACGCTATCGGCAAATTTACCCGCGAACAACATAGTCGTTGCCATACCGGCCAGATAGATAGAAAACGCGGCATGGAGCTGAGCCTCAGAGGCATTTAAGTCCGCGGCGATTTGAGGTAACCCAACCAAATACAGATCAATGGCCGTTGGATACAAAAGCACAAGTGCGAAACTACAAAATAGAAAACGATACATAACACCCCCACATAATTGGTGTGAGGATAATAAGAGCGAAATGCAAAACTACCGAGTGGCATCTACGACAACAGATCTTTCCATTTACGACAACCCCCCCACGCTCTCCTAAGAAGTCTATTGATTGGGGCTCATCAAATGAGCTGTGCTAGATATAAAAATCCGACAGAGATTCACTAAATAAGCAAGATTTGGACTGAGTTTTTCTGAAATAAAGGCATATCTTAATCAGAGGTGCAGTGCGGGTTATTGAACGTCGATTAATTTACAAAGGTTATAAAAAGGCTAAAACAATTCACCTGCCGAACACCTGATTCATCCAACCATACCCCTCACAAATTGCTTCGTAATTTTTTTAGAGAAATTCAAAATTTATTAGAAATTAACCCCTAACTTTACTGAGTAATTTGTTAGTCTTGGCAACAAATATTTACAATCCAACTAAAAATTATTTGGATACTTCGAGGTTGTTTTCTTGAATATGAAATTATTCGGCAGTTCTTTGATTCTGTCAGGAACTGCATTAGGGGCTGGCATGCTCGCTATTCCCATGGTGTTGGCCCAATTTGGCTTCATGATCAGCTCAGTGCTGATGCTACTTATCTTTATCGGCACCACATACTCTGCACTCCTCCTAGCAGAAGCATGCACTAAAACTAAAGACAACAGTGGCATGAGCAGTGTTGCTTACCTCACTCTGGGCAGCAAAGGTAAACACTTTATCAATGCACTCTTTTACCTGTTGCTAGTATGCATGTTGATCGCTTATATCTTGGGTGTCGGTGACATCATTCATAAGCTACTGCTCGACGTTGGTGTCGATGTATCAGCATCCGTTGCGTATACCATTTTCAGCCTATTGATGGGTGCTATCGTCGTCTCGGGCAAGTCTTATATCGACAAACTGAATCGCGGGCTATTCATCTTGATGGTCGTGATGCTGTTTATCGTTATCGCGTCATTATTTAGCAACATTCGCCTTGATTACCTAACTCAAACCAGCCAATACACGGCCAACGACGTGGTGCAATACAGCGCAGTTATCTTTACTAGCTTTGCCTCTATGGTGGTGATCCCGTCACTGGTTATCTACAACCGTGAAGCAACTCAAAAGCAGATCCGCAATATGATTCTGCTAGGCTCAGTGATTCCATTAATTTGCTACCTAACTTGGTTATTCGCGATTATCGGCAACCTTGGCACAGACGCGATAAGCCAGTTCCACAATATCTCTGAGTTGATCTCTGCGTTCAGCGGCCAATCTGCTTGGTTGAAAGTGGTGATCGCTCTGTTCTCTGCTCTGGCCTTGGTGACTTCTTTCCTCGGCGTGTCGATGGCGCTTTACGACCAAAACAAAGATGCGGTGACCAACAACAAAGCGTTGGCTTATGCGCTAACCTTCATCTTACCTTTGGTATTAGCTGAGCTGTTCGCTAGCCAGTTTGTAAGCATGCTGGACTATGCAGGCATGGTCCTGGTGTTCCTAGCTATCTGGGGCCCACTCGCAATGGTAGTTAAGGTTCGCAGACCTGACTTCCCTCACCTACAAACCGAAGGCAGCTACACAGCAGCCGGTGGCGACACGGCATTAATGGCGACATTTGGTTTTGGTGCGTTGATTTTCGTGTCTTGGTTTATGGGGTAGATCCCCATTGAATGGACTATCTGTTGCCATTTAGAAGACAGCAGATACAAATAGCCCGTTAGTCCTGCTATTAAAAGTAGAGACTAACGGGCATTTTACTTCTTATTGGAGTGCTTGCTAGTTAGCTCTTAAACGTACTCGCAATATCTTTCAATGAAGCTGCTAACTGAGCTTGTTCTTTGGCTGTTGCAGCTATTTGCGTTGCACCTGTCGTAGATTCTGTCGACTTCTGCTCTACTGCCATGACGTTTTGAGCAATATCTTGAGTCACTACCGCTTGCTCTTCGGTAGCGGTTGCGATCTGCTCAGTCATGCTAAAGATCTCGCTCACCGATGCTGAGATACCTTGTAAGGTGTGTTCCACCTCTTTTGAATCCTCAACCGCTTTAGACGACATCTTCTGACTGTTATCAATCACATTAAACGCGGTTTGCACATCAGACTGTAACGAGCTGATGAAACCTTCAATTTCAGCTGTCGACTGCTGAGTACGCTGTGCTAACGTGCGAACTTCATCAGCCACTACCGCAAATCCACGACCTTGCTCACCCGCTCTTGCCGCTTCAATTGCCGCGTTCAATGCTAACAAGTTAGTCTGTTCAGCGACGGACTTAATCACATCAATCACACTGTTGATGTTATTACTGCTCTCGTGTAAGTGCGTGATCTTTTCCGCTAGATCATTAATTTCAGATGCCAGTTTTTCGATAGAGTGGTAAGAGTTTTGAACCGTACTCAAACCTTCTTGAGACTGCTCATCGACCAGTTTAGCGGAACTTGCTGTCTGCTGAGTTTTAGCCGCCACCTCATTTACCGTTGCTGATAACTCTTCTGTCGCCGTCGCAACCAAGCCAATTTGGTCTTGTTGTTGCACTAGCGTGTTCGAATTGTAGTGACAGGTTTGTGAGGTTTCTTCAGCGGCTGAAGCTAAGGTCAGACTCGACTGAGACAGGTTGTCGATAACGTTTGAAAACTTCTCTAGCGTTTCGTTGAGTGCCGAAGAGATCTGTCCAAGCTCGCTGTTGCCAACGAACTTAGCGCGAACTGTTAAGTCGTTGTCATTACGAACCTTAGACAACATCACTGTAAGATCTTTTACTCTCATCGTCAGGTCGCTGATCGCCTTATAGCTCACGAAGGTCGCGAACAAGGTTATCAAAGCAAACAGACCAATACTCATCATCATCGCAGACTGCGCCTCTGACATTTTTTTCTCTGTCAGTGCGATAAGCGACTCTGCTAGGCGGTTTTCTGTTTTCTTTAGCTGAACAATACGAGCGGTAGATTGCGAGAACCAGTACACAGGATCAACATCAAAACCGCTCATCTTAGATTCAGCCAAACCACGAAGCTTTTCTACTTCTGCCACCGAACGATCATTCAATTGCTGTTCAAAGAAACGAACGTTAGCTGGGTTACTCAATACCTCAAAGTTTGAGAAATAGGTATCTTGCTCAGTCACCAAAGAGATGAATTTAACCAACATGCCTGGGCCAAATTCATTTTTAGAGAAGGTATTATTTAGGACAGCACGCTCGATACCCGCTCGCTCTTTACCTTGTAAAAAGTTGTAGTAAGCGATGGTTTCAGTGGTGATGGCAGCATCAGAGCTAAGCTCAGCAATTAACGCCGATACGCTCAGCAGCTTTGCATTAAGTTGGGTGTAATAACCCAAAGCCTCAGACAGCGGAATCGATTGAGAATCGACCCGATTACGAATAGAAGTAATTTGATTTAGGCTTTGGCTTATTTCAGTGTTCAGCCGAGTGATCTGCGGTAAATCGATTTCAGCAGATTGCCAGTATTCGGCTTTCAGATTACGTCTATTATCTGCACTGGCTCTTTGTGCACGTAGTTCACTGACAAACTTAGTGCCCTGTGAGCCGATAAACCCAGCCGTCATTCCACGCTCTTTTTGTAACTCATGCACAAGTTCACTGTACACAACCGACAAACGGGTAAGTTGGTTTAATGAAGACAATTCACTGGTGGTTTCTACGCCTTTTGAAATCGCAGAAACGCTAAGCCATAGAAATCCCAAGATCGGTAAAATAAGCAAAGCGATGATTTTTTGCTTAAAAGACATATCGGTTAATTTCATTATCATTTCCCTAGCAGCTAACAAATCTTTTCAGTCATCTAACTCGCACACCCTTAATAAGATGCGCCTCAATTGTGACTGTATAATTATTCAACTTGATCAATGTGCATCAATTACCGTGCTACACAGATCGCGATGCGATGAAGGTAACATTTAACCTTACAAAATTCATTGATTTACCGATAAAACTGTTAGCTAAGCGACCTAACGATACCCAAAACACATGCGACAACATTTTATTGACGTAAGCGACTGAAATCTGACACACTTTAACTACCCAAAAGGGGTAGGCCTGCACCAATTATGTGCTCAGAGAAAACAATCTATTCAGAACTAACTATAGATTCAACGCTCACCAGCGATTGATTCACAACTAATCAACTCCCTATTCTGCGCTGATTAACTGTCTATTCCTCGTTAACTAAATATGTATAATGCCGAATTATTAAAGTAGAGATTCGCAATAAATATGCGACAATAACTGAGAGATATTTTATGGACTGTCCCGCTTGCGAAGAACATATCGGTTGGGAATGGGTAGAAGAAGCGGCTATTGAACCCAATGAGGAATTCGATTGTCCAGAGTGCGAAGCAACATTGATGTACACCATCGATGAAGGCACCTACTACGGCGCTCAGCACAAGACCGTAGAAGTTATTGATGATTAAGATTATTTCCTGATGATCTGGATGTTTTATTAACTCTTTGATGTTCTAAGCCTGCGCAAAGCAGCTAAACACACCTTTACTAGAACGGGCGTTCAGCATAAAATATTGAACATATGTTCAGATTAATGAAGTAGATGTTATGGCCAAGACTGCGAAGTTCGATAGACAAGATGTAGTAGATAAAGCAACGAACCTGTATTGGGAAAAGGGCTTTCATGCGACTTCTATGCGCAACCTGCAAGACGTGATTGATATGCGTCCGGGCAGCATCTACGCGACGTTCGGCAGCAAAGAAGGTCTGTTTAAAGAGACGCTTGCTCGCTATACCGAACTTGGCATCCTGAATCTGAACCGCTTCCGCAGTGAAACCGAATCGCCTATCAAAGCGTTGGAAAACTTCGTAAAACGTGCGGTTGTCGAATCGAAACAGAGCGCACCAAACGGCATGTGTATGTTGGCTAAAACGGTCGCAGAACTGACTGATGAACACGCAGAATTGTTAGCAGAAGCGAAGAAGTCACTCAAGATAATGGAAGGTGAGTTCGCCAAGCTGATTTCAGAATCACAAGAATTGGGTGAGATCAGCAAAGAGCGCGATCCGACTCAACTTGCTCGTCATGTTCAGGTCCAAATCGCAGGCCTCCGTACCTACGCCAAAACCTGTGACGATATCGATTTACTCAACTCAATGGTTGAAGACGTATTTAAGTACCACCCTTTTTAGCGTCTGACCTGACTGATTGGGCACAATACAAAAAGACTCCACTTTCGCCTTAACAGGTCTGAGCGGAGTCTTTTTAGTTTTGATCTAGTTAACTTTATAGATGATAAACTTTGCGGTTTAAAGAGTTACACCTTTCTCATGATCAACGCCTGAGCATTAAGCATTGCTTCCTTAGTACTGACATCCAAGGTTTTCACGTTCGCAAAGCGTTCAACTTCTTTAATCGCCACATCGTGAGCAAAGATCACCAACCTCGCCCTTTCAATGTCTTTCTGGGTAATGCGATTACCTATTCCGTTGGCACCTTGTGTTTCGACTTTAATCCGAACCCCAAGATGATACGCCGCTTTTTCCAGAGACTTAGCAGCCAGGAAAGTGTGGGCAACACCCGATGGACAGGAAGTGATTGCAAGTACATCCGCTTTCCCTTCTTCCGTCACCGAACCACCAGTAAACTGGTTGGCACTCGCCTCACCTTCGACCACATTCTTTTTCAGCAGTATCACGATCAAAGCCGTGGTAAGAGCCCCTGCGAGTGTGCCGACGATATAGCCAATCTTGCCATCAACCACTGGCAATACAATCCAGCCGCCCCACGGTGCATGGTTCACTACATGGAACATAAAGCCGACCACGTTACCAACTACGCCACCAGCAACAACAGCAGGCAGAACGCGCGCAGGATCGGCGGCTGCAAAAGGAATCGCGCCTTCACTGATGCCAATCATTCCCATGATGCCTGCGGCTTTTCCGGCTTCGCGTTCGTCTCGTTTAAACTTCTTCGGCGATATAAAAGTCGCCAGAGCCATGCCTAATGGTGGCGTACAGATCGCAATACCGACGCCACCCATCAACCATGGCTGAGTATTCACCTGAGTTTGGGCAAACAGCGTTGCGACCTTATTGATCGGGCCGCCCATATCAAAGGCCGTCATCGCACCCAAAATGCTACCCAACACCACTTTTCCTGATCCGGCCATGCCAGTGAGCATTTGGTTCATCTCTAGCATCACTTGGGCAATAGGAGAACCAATCACCCACATCACAGCCCCACAGGTGACAAAGGTACCGACTAGTGGATAGATGAAGATAGAGCTCAGCGAGATCATGCTGTCTGGCAGTTTGATCTTCTTAAGTAGATTCACCACAAAACCAGCGAAGAAACCGACCACAATTGCACCGAGAAAGCCGGTATTGTATTGATTCACCGCAACCCAAGAACCAATCATACCGGGCGCTAAACCCGGTTTGTCGGCCATTGAATACGCGATGTAACCACCTAATACGGCAGTAAAGAGAGTTAAGCCTGCGATGCCCATCTGCGCGATATCTGCAAGAATACCGCTCTCTGGTACTGCGCCGTGACCCGACATCATCACCGACAAAGACAACAACACACCGCCCGCAACCACGAATGGGATCATGTGCGAAGTGCCGTATAACAAGTGTTCTTTAAGGCGATTAAGAGATTGTGCCCAAGGGCTGAGTGGCTCGACATACACTTCATGATGGCTAGAGGCGTAACTATCGAACGATTCTAAATTGGCTTCGAGAAATAGCTCTTGAGCTTCCTCGACCGACTCCACCGCCTTTAATTTTGTAACAAAGCCATCTTCGATAAGCCTGGTCGAAATCTGAGCCAGTACCTCGATATGGTGGTCGTCGTTGTTGTCTGGTGAAGCGAGCATAAAGAACACATCCGACAGCTCGCCGCCGTCTGCGCCATAATCGATGCCAGAACGGCTGATACCTACCGCCACCGCAGGTTTAGCTACGGCAGCACTTTTCGCGTGTGGAATGGCGATGCCATCGTCAAAGCCAGTATTACCGATGGCTTCACGCTTCCAGATGTCGTCAAGGAATTCACGTTTATTAGAGAGCTTACCGGCACGGTCGAGCAGTTCAACAAGCTCTTCAAATACCGCCTGTTTTGAGTCTGCTTGTAAATCCAAACAGATAATCTCGGGCTCGATAATGTTGGTGATATCCATATGCTGCTCTGCCTCGCCTGATTTCAGACTGAAGTAATTACGTAAGTGATAAGGTTAATAAGATGAAAAGATTAACGGTGTGAAGGCACTCAATATATAGGACGAAAGGTGCATTAACTGGATTATTGTAACCAAGAACTCAGAGTGTGACTTTCACCTTGGAATAAAAAACGCCAATCCATAAAATCCACAGAACCCATAACAATATCGTCCCTCCGCCATGCGAGCTTTCTATACTGGATTTTCCATGCAAGATAGCTTTTCCAAGGTAGCTTCTGAAAGGTAGCTTTTGTAACGTAACAGGGACGAGATTAAGCCGAGAATAATAATGAGAATTGTAGCGGTAACTGCGTGCCCTACAGGCATTGCGCACACCTATATGGCAGCTGATGCTCTAAATAAAACAGCCCCTAAGTTCAACGTTTCAATCAAGGTTGAGACGCAAGGCGCTATGGGTATTGAAAACTTACTGACCGCCCAAGATATTACCCTCGCAGACAAAGTGTTGATCGTCTCTGATATCGACATCGAACAACCAAACCGATTTGACCCAGCTAAAACCTTATTCATTCCCATGGAAGAGGTATTGTTGAGTATCGATAAAGTCTTTATTAAGCATTGTCGAACTTAAACTTTTGATGAACGAATACCAGATCACCTTCTTCGTTAACGATCCTGCCGCGAACTCACATGTCGCGCAGCCGCTGACTCGCTTAGCGAAGAAATTCAAAAGCAACATCCGCATTATCAACATCACTCAAAATCGAACCGCTGATCTCTCCAAATCCGTCGCGATGCTGCAAGTAGGTTTACTTCGTGGTGATTTGTGCCAGATAACCGCGGTCGGTATTGATGCGGAGCTTGCCTGTTTCGTTCTCAAAGACATAATTGCAGAGCATTACGACATGGTTGGCTCACAGGTGAGCCATGAGTTCTCTAGCGATCTAATTCAGCGAATGCCACAAATATGCCCACCTTGTGATATCAAATGGCACCACGCTAAGGCGCAAACCCAACTGACCAAATTTGAGTGCTTAAAAGGGCTCGCTCACCTAGTGTATCCGGAAGATCCGGATGAGTTGATTCTGGCATTTATTAAGCGGGAGGAACGCTCTTCAACCTGCGTGTCACCGGGTATCGCACTGCCGCATGTGATGTTTGAATCGACTCAAGATCTCTCAATTGCCGTTATTGTCAGTGACGACCCGATTGACTGGGCATCACGTATTGGCGAAGTGCATGTAGCTATTGCTTTGGTATTGCCAACCAAGCCACAGCGAGAGCACATTGTGGCGGCGACCAACCTAACTCGAAACCTCCTTCACGATCAGGTCAATGAACGTCTGCAAAAGACTCGAAGCAGTGTCGACCTGCAAGCTCTGCTGATGTACATCTCGTCACGCCTGATTTGATTACCAGCTCGTTAGTTCTAGATGGATCCTCGATATTCAGTCGGGGTTCTTCCGGTGCGGTTTTTGAATACTCGGCAGAAGTAATTCACATCCTTAAAGCCACAACGTACCGACACTTCATTGAGCTTGAAATTGTATTTCTTGAGCATGAACTTGGCGCGGTCGATTCGCACACGTGTAATGTATTCAGCCAGCGTCATGTGGCCTTGTTGACGAAACATTCGCGACAAATGGTTGGATGAAATACTAAAGCGCAAAGCGATGCTGTCTCGCGTGATCTGGCGGTGGAAATTCTCTTGGATATAGATACAGATCCCTTGATACACATCCTGTACGCGGCTGTGAGACTTCTCGACAGGCGCATCCAGCATCGTCTTACTGTATTGAAGCAACGCTTGCAGCAATAATTCATCCATCGGCTGCTTGTTGCTCTCGCGCGCTAACGAGCTGAGCGCCTCCAAAATATTATCAATCGCAAAGCCAGAGCGAGTCTGAATACTATGCTTTTGGATATCGTAGAAGCTCTCTTCCCCTTTGCGCTTGCTCACCAAGCTTAAACCAAGCTGACGACGCCCAAACAACATACTCAGTACCGAACAATCAGTATCCCAGTTCGGCTTGTTCCAACAGTTAGGCGGGATGAAAATCGCATCCCCTGCTTTCGCAACAACATTGGTGATCTTGCGATCATGACTCTCCATTTCATTAATATACTCACCGTCGAGCACCAGCTCTAAACGCGGAAAGTTCACCTGATAACTGAATGCTGAAGGCGTGTGAAAATCTCCCGCAAACCAGATGTTATGAAACGGTTCTCGCTCGTTTAATACCGACGAGATTAGGTCATGAAATATCATTGTTTCGAACTCTTATAAGCAGCAATAAGGCTACGGGAATAGATATACCTGTAACTGAAACATAGCGCTATTGAGCAAAATCACAATTTGAGATCTAGGTTACAAAAATCCAGTCTTAGAAATAAATCTCCAGTGGAGAAATCGATTAGGCACGTAATTTCCCAGATAGCAAAACACGCTGTAGCCCTTATAAATAAAAGCTTTAAAGCACGACAAATCTTGTCAACACAGGGCTAAAAACGCCCGTTAGACCGATCAAAATCACACTCCACTTATAACGCAACAATCATCCAGTAAATGCATTTTTTCTTCACTACAGAAGGCAAGCCGTAGATTCCAGAATACCCCTAACAAAATAAACACAGAGTAGGGGTTCATTATGATCACGACATTGATCAATCAAGATTTGATTAAGCTTTCGCTTAGCACTAATTCAAAAGAAGACGTATTTAAAGAGCTGATAGACGTGCTTTACGCACAAGGTAGAATCTCAGACAAAGCACAGTTTCTTGCCGACATTAAGGCTCGTGAAGAACAAGGTAATACCGGATTTGAAGAAGGCATCGCCTTACCACATGCGAAAAGTAGCGCGGTGATCAAACCTGCAGTAGTGATCGGTGTCCACAAAGAAGGGATCGAGTACGGCGCAGATGACGGTCTGCCATCAAAACTGTTCTTCATGATTGCGTCTCCAGATGGCGGCGATGATCACCACATCGAAGTACTGGCAGAGCTTTCTTCAAAACTGATTGAAGAAGGCTTTATCGAAAGCTTTATGAATGCTCAATCTGAAGAAGAAGCATTAGAACTACTGCTTACCAAACCTGAGCCATCAGAAACTGAAACCAACGTTGAGAAACAAGGCTTCATCATTGGTGTGACAGGCTGTCCTGCTGGCGTTGCACACACTTATTTGGCAGCTGAAGCGCTAGAGAAAGGCGCAGCGGCTCTTGGCTATGACATCAAGGTCGAAACCAACGGCTCGATAGGCGTTAAAAACAGCCCGACTCAAGAAGAGATCGAACGCGCAGATGCGATTGTGGTCGCTTGTGACAAACAGGTCGACATGGCTCGTTTTGCTGGCAAACGCGTTGTCTGCACTAACGTAAAAGCACCAATCAAAGACGCACAAGGCTTGATTCAGCAAGCGCTCAATGCACCTAGCTACCAAGCTGAACAAGCACCGACCAACCAATCTGTTGCAGAGAAAGCCTCGCAAGCACGTTCAGACCTTTATCGTTACTTGATGAATGGCGTATCACACATGATCCCATTCGTGGTGACTGGCGGCCTATTGATTGCCCTTGCTCTGGCGATTGGCGGCGAGCCAAGTGAATCTGGCATGGCGATTCCTGCTGGCAGCATGTGGAACCAAATTCTAGAAGTCGGTGTGGTTGCCTTCACACTGATGATTCCGATTTTGGCTGGTTATATTGCTTACGCGATTGCTGACCGCCCAGCCCTAACCCCTGGCTTAATTGGCGGTTGGATTGCCAACAACGGCTCTTTCTATGGCGCTGACGCAGGCACTGGCTTCATTGGCGCAATCATCGCGGGTTTATTAGTGGGTTACTTCGTTAAATGGATTACTTCGTTTAACTACCACAAATTCGTTCAACCACTTGTGCCTATCATGATCGCTCCGATCACTGGCTCTCTATTCATCGCGGGTCTGTTCATCTTTGTTATCGGTGCACCTATCGCTGGGCTGATGGATGCGCTTACTGCACTACTAACGAGCATGAGCACAGGCAACGTGGTTCTGCTTGGCATCGTCCTTGGTGGCATGGCCGGTTTCGATATGGGCGGCCCATTCAACAAGGTGGCGTTCCTATTCTCGGTCGGCATGATTGCCAGCGGTCAAACTCAATTCATGGGTGCTATGGCGTGCGCAATCCCTGTGGCTCCACTGGGTATGGCTATCGCAACCAGAATCGGCCGTAAGTTCGACTTATTTGAATCTTCTGAAATTGAAGCAGGCAAAGCAGCAGGCGCGATGGGCTTAGTGGGTATCTCTGAAGGTGCCATTCCTTTCGCGGCTCAAGATCCAATGTCAGTTATCCCTGCCAACGTGCTTGGCTCAATGACTGCTGCGGTAATGGCGTTCTCATTTGGCATCACCAACAGCGTTGCTCACGGTGGTCCAGTGGTCGCTCTACTTGGCGCAATGAACTACCCACTGCTAGCACTCGTGTGCATGGCATCTGGTGCGGGCGTAACTGCGGTTACTTGTATCGCGCTTAAAAATCTACGCAAAGCCAAGCTGACAGCAGCAGCGGCTTAAGCCATTTCAATTCCAATGGTTTGAGCCCCTCTACTGTCCTTTTAGGAACGAATAGAGCTCAAGCCATGTTTCCCTTCATGGTGATTTCGATGTCTGATTTTTCTTTAGCGAACGACTCGTTCGTACAACGCTTTTTCTACCCTATGACCAACGTAATTCAAAACTACGCATGGGGTAGCCCTTCTTCGTTTAGCCAACTGTTTGGTATTGATAACCAATCAGGTGAGCCACAAGCGGAGATCTGGATGGGCGCTCACCCTAATGGTTGTTCGATAGTCACTGACAATGGTCATCAAACCACGTTGTCGAACTTGATTTCTAAGAACCTAAACCTGTTTCTGAGCGAGAAAGTCGCGAGCCGTTTTGGTGAACTTCCGTATCTGTTTAAGGTGTTAGCGGCGGAGAAAGCGCTCTCTGTTCAAGTTCACCCGAACAAGCAGCAAGCCGAATCTGGCTATGCTCTAGAAGAGCAGCAAGGCATTCCGATGACAGCGGGCAACCGTAACTACAAGGATCCCAACCACAAGCCAGAACTGGTGTATGCCCTAACCGACTACACCGCGATGAATGGTTTTAGGTCGATCAGCGAGATCCTAGAGCACTTCCATTATCTCGACATTCCAGAGCTTCATTCGATGGTCAACGATCTCGCGGGCGATCAAACGCCTAATGGGTTAGCCAGCTTCTTCGCGAGCTTATTGTCTTTACAAGGAGAACAAAAAGGCATGGCGCTGACCATGTTGTTGATGAAGGCGAAACTTTCAGATGCCCCTGTGTTCCAGTTGATTTCAGAGTTGGAACAACAGTATCCGGGGGATGTCGGCCTGTTTGCTCCGCTGCTATTGAACGTTATCACGCTAAAGCCGGGGCAAGCCATGTATCTGGATGCCGAGACGCCCCACGCTTACATTAAAGGTACGGGCTTAGAAGTGATGGCGAATTCAGACAATGTACTCCGCGCAGGGTTGACGCCTAAGTACATGGATATCAATGAATTAGTCTCTTGTACTCAATTCAATGAAAAGCCTGCAGATAGGCTACTGCTCAGCCCTATTGAGCAAGGTGATGTGATGGAATACCAAATTCCAGTCGAGGATTTTAAGTTCTCTATCGTACAAAATTCGCAGCAACGACAGATCACAACCGAAGGCGCCGAGATCCTATTACCACTCGATGAACCCATGGTGCTAACTCATCAATGTGGTGAAACCTGCGTAATAGAGAAAGGCCAATCGGTGTTCATTCCCGCTTACGCAGAGAGCTACAAACTGGATTGCGTTGGACGCGTGGCGCGTGCTTACAGCTAGCTCTATCAAGTAAATCTAGCTCTCCCGAGTAGATACAAACACTGATAATGCCCTGCTTTGCGGGGCATTTTTCTTCCTACAGAAAGTTATTTCAACACCGAAGTACACCATTAAATATGACTCATCTCACACTGGATGAATGATGCAAATCACACTTAATTTTGCTTGGTACAAATGTACAGTGAAGGGCTTTTATTTGCTATTTCGCGAATCGGGTTAATCCATTAATTTTAATTCAAGAACTTCAATAGTGAATGAGTTAATAAATGATCACACAGCTAACTAACGTCAACTTAATTAATAACAACCTTCAAGCGAATAATAAAAAAGAACTGTTTGAAGAATTGGCAAGCATGTTATTTGAGAACAACCGAATCAGTAATAAAGAAGCCTTCTTGGCAGACATCGAAATTCGTGAATCTCAAAGCATTACCTCGATGGACGGCATCGCTTACCCACACTCAAAAAGCAAGGCGGTCACTGAGCCGGCAATCGCTGTCGGTGTAAAGTGCGAAGGCATCGAATATGGCGATGAAGACGGCATTAATCCAACCGTATTTTTTATGATTGCTTCACCAGACAACGGTGCTGACCATCATATTTATGTATTACAAGAACTATTTGGAAAATTCAGCGATGAATTTATTCAATATATCCATAACGCAAAAGACGAACAACAGATCCTTAATATTTTAATTAATTCATAAGGCATAGAAAATTATGAGCACCCTAACAACTCAAGCTACGAATACTAATAATAAAAACAGTAGTAGCGACTTTAAAAAACTCCTTAGTACCATGAAAGGCCACCTGCTTTTCGGAACCTCACACATGCTGCCTTTCATCGTAGCCGGTGGTGTTCTGTTGGCGTTAGCGGTAATGGCATCAGGCAAAGGTGCCGTACCAGCAGACGGCTTGCTGGCAGACATCTCTAATATCGGTATCAAAGGCCTTGTTCTTTTCCCAATCATTCTTGGCGGCTTTATTGGTTACTCCATTGCAGATAAACCAGCACTAGCACCTGCAATGATCTCTTCTGGCATCATGGCTGACATGGGCGGCGGTTTCCTTGGCTGTATCGTGGCAGGCTTTATCGCCGGTGGCGTGGTGTTCCAACTTAAGAAGATCCCACTTTCTGCAAACATGACGGCACTAGGTGCGTACTTCATCTACCCGCTTCTAGGTACGTTAATCTCTGCAGGTATCGTACTGTGGGGCATCGGTGAGCCAATTAAACTGTTCATGTCTTCAATGAACGAGTTCCTAGCTTCAATGGCTGGTGCATCTAAGATGGTTCTGGGCACAATCCTTGGCGGTATGACGGCGTTTGATATGGGCGGCCCTATCAACAAAGTCGCGACCCTATTTGCCCAAACTCAAGTAGACACACAACCTTGGCTAATGGGCGGCGTTGGCATCGCGATTTGTACTCCACCTCTAGGTATGGCTCTGGCGACTTTCCTATTCAAAAACAAGTTCTCTAAACAAGAGCAAGAAGCAGGTAAAGCAGCAGCAATCATGGGCTCTATCGGTATCTCTGAAGGGGCTATCCCATTTGCAGCGAATGACCCAATGCGCGTACTTCCTTCAATCGTTGCCGGTGGTATCGTGGGCTGTGTATTCGGCTTCATGACAGACGTTCTACTGCACGCACCGTGGGGCGGTCTAATCACGGCGCCAGTATCAAGCAACATTCCAATGTACGTCGTCGGTATTGCGCTTGGCTCGCTAACCACAGCCGTTATCGTAGGCTTCTGGAAACCGGTAGCGGTAGAAACAGAAGAAGACATGGTTGAAGCACCAGTACAAGCTCAAGCAGCTCCTGTAGCAGGCGAAGGCGAGTACGACATCGTAGCAGTAACATGTTGCCCTTCTGGTGTTGCACACACCTTCATGGCAGCCAAAGCACTAGAAAAAGCAGGTGCGGCAGCGGGTCTGAAAATCAAAGTAGAAACTCAAGGTCAAAACGGTATTCAGAACCGCATCACCGACCTAGATGTGGCGAACGCGAAGCTGGTTATCTTGGCTCACGATATTCAAGTGAAAGACGCTCACCGCTTTGCTAACGCGAACGTGATTGAGTGTTCAACCAAGGAAGCAATGAAGAAAGCCGCGACTATGGTGGCTATCTAAAACCTAAGATTATTTAAAACCAAAGGTTATCTAAATAATCAATAAATTAGTTAATGTTCACTATTGATAAAGTAACTACCCCTAGTAACTAAAATCCCCATTCGTCTAGTCAACGAATGGGGATTTCTTTTTACAAAACAACTCGTAGGATCAACAGAATCAGCTCTTAGGATCGAGCGTCTCTTCGGTTTCTAAATCGAACAGGTGACATTGGCTGGTGTTGAAATGCAGCACCGTTTCTTCACCACTGTTTGCCGTGCGATCCGCATCAAAAGGCACGCGAGCCACCAGCTTATCTGCACCGAGTTTAAAGTAGAGATACAGCTCATTACCCATCGACTCAACCACATCAAGCCTGTGCGTTTGAGTATTCACTTCCGCCAGCGGCGCATCGTGATTAGCCAGTTGAATGTGCTCTGGACGAACACCAAACCATACCCACTCACCCATCTTTTCACGAGCGATAATCTGCTTGTCTTGTGGCAGTGTCCAACGAGTCCCACTTTCAGAGACCACGTTCATCACGCCATCAATCTCATCCAATCTCACCTTGAGAAGATTCATCGCTGGCGAACCAATAAAGCCTGCGACAAACTTGTTTGCTGGGTACTGATAAAGGTTCATTGGCGTATCGACTTGCATAATCTCACCTTGATTCAACACACAGATGCGATCGCCAAGGGTCATGGCTTCCACCTGATCGTGTGTCACATAGATCATGGTGGCGTTCTGCCCTTCTTGCTTCAGGTTATTGTGCAGCTGTGCAATGCTGACACGAGTCGAAACACGCAGCTTGGCATCCAAGTTAGACAAGGGCTCGTCAAACAAAAACACATCTGGCTTACGCACCATCGCACGGCCAAGCGCCACACGCTGCCTTTGACCACCCGACATTTCACCCGGCTTATTATTTAGCAGGTGTTCGATATCGAGAGTCTTGGCTGCATCTTCAATTCGCTCATTGATTTCATGCTTTGGCAGCTTCTGTTGCTTCAGGCCAAAAGCCATGTTTTCGTACACCGACATGTGCGGATAAAGCGCGTAGTTCTGAAACACCATCGAGATACCACGATCTTTAGGTGGCAATTCGTTTACACGCTTATCGCCAATGTAGACATCGCCTTCTGAGATATCTTCAAGGCCTGCGATCATGCGAAGTGTCGTAGATTTTGCGCAGCCAGACGGCCCAACAAACACCATGAACTCACCTTCGCGAATATTCAGATCGACACCGTGCACAGCCTTAAAACCATTTGGGTAGGTTTTTTCTACCCCTCTCAGTGTGACTTCAGCCATAACCTGTCCTTAAATCAATTCGTTAAATACTATCTTTGCAATCTGTCGTGGACGTTTTAGCCACGTTCTTGCAGTTGGTTGAGCTCAAAATGGGCGACTGATGCGATAACCAGATCCGCCACTGGCTCTAACTCGCTGTGTTGTGCAGTCCCCGTCAGAACACCGACATTGCTTGCGCCTGCATTGCGGCCAAATTCCATATCCGAAACCGTGTCACCAAACATGATCACCTCATGAGGCTCAATACCGCATTGTTCACAGAAGGCATTGAGCAGTGCTGGCGCTGGTTTAGGTTCGATATCACCATCTGAGTAACCGACATAATCAAACATCTCGCTCAAACCCGATTGCTCTAGTGTGTAGATGGTTGAGTCTTTGGTGTCTGCGGTCGCGATGCCTAAAATCATGCCTTGCTGCTTAAACAGGCCAAGCTTTTCAGCCACACCTGGTAGTGCTTCAATCCAGCTTGGGTTCTCTTCCACTTCGTCATTGAAAGCGGCTTTGGTCACCTTAGTGAACTCAGCGAGCGAGACATTAGGTTGCAGCATGTTGAACCACGCTGTTGCGGTATCTTCCACTGGGTTTGAGGCTAATAGTCCATAGTTATCAACCACATCACCTTCCACGCCGATAGCCAAGAGTAACTCAGCAGGTGTGACAGTTTGATTACCCTGATGCTGGTCACTGTAAGATTTCACACGCTCACAAGCACCACGAGAAACGTTAAGCCACATCTTGTGGAACTCTATCAATGTGCCGTCTTTATCAAATAACATCGCCTTAAACTTCATCACGGCTCATTCGCTCCATTAGTTCTCCCCAAGTACGCACTAGGGGTTGGTTAAATTCTGGTTGTTTGCCGTCGAATACGGCATTGATGCAGCCTTCAAACTCACGTTCGTCACATGCAGATTGAGTGCTGTTCATTAATATCGAAGAGAGTTCTCCACGACGGATATCCACTCGGCACCAACGGTAGCCTTCATCAATATGGATACTTTGCAGCTCATCATTCAGAGCGATTCGTTCAACAATCTCGCCATCCACCACGCACTCAGCGTAGTAAAGGTTTTCTGAATCAGTGACAGCGATACGATAAGTGAGAGCCTGCCCTTGTGAGTCATTACCCGGTAGCAAGTCGCCTAAGTTGATGTCAAACTTCAGGCCACAGCGGCGCTCTAGGTAAACTTGCCCATTACGCAAACCAGACAAGATGCCTTCGCCGCTCAAACCATGGCTGTAAACGAAAGTTGATGGGTCACCGTAGATAGAAGGTTCATCCGATTTTGGATTGCGTTCATGGGGTTCAAGGTGTGAATCACTGCCGCCAATCGCCGTAATGCGTTGGCCACAATTCCACATGTCATTGAGAACCAATAACGCCTCTTCGGTCGCTTTTGGCGAGGTCGACCACGTTGGGTCGCAGCACACTTCAAACGTAGACACTTGGCTGAGATCCACTTGATCGTAATGCCAATGCCACGGCTTCATCATCGGGTGATTAATGCCAAGGGAACTGTGTCCACTTTTAGCTAAACTCAATCCCGCTTCCATGGTCGCTTGGCTGCTGTGTTCAACGTCTCTCAGGTCTAAAGACTTAACTGGGCCATGTACATTAAAGTGTCCGAGATCGGTTGTGACTTCTAACGCTGGTAAGAACAAACACTGTGTTGAAACGGGCAGCTTAGGCTGGCAAATGTTGTGCTCAGTGAAGAAGAAAAAATCGAGCCCTTGAGATTCAACAATATCTTTAGCTGCAGCCAAGGTATTGTGACCATCAGAAAGCTGAGTGTGAGCGTGTAAGTCGCCACGATACCAGCGAGAATCAGAACTCAGCATATGGCTGTAATCGAACTCGATATCGTGTTCACTTGTCACCGTTGGGTTCAGTTCTAGCTCAATATCGTTATTCACTAACTCATCAGAGCAAAGCACATCCACTTGATACTGCATCGCGCGCTCAGTGCGAAACTCACCTTCAAGGTTATAAAGTTCTAAGAACCACTCGCCCGGCGGGGTCACACCATCAATCGCGCCTAAGCCAGAGTTTTCCGGTTGGATAGTGAGTGACTTGTGCGCCTTTTCAAACAACACCTTGCCACGAAATGCTTGGTTGGCATCGTATGCCGCAGCGTATAAGAATCCTTTTTTCACCGTCGTACCAGTAATGGTTACGCAGTGAGAACCTGCTGGTACATCAAAGGGGATACGTACTCTGCCAAACGGCAGTTCACCTTGAAATTGGGTCATTGTCTTCACCAAATTCGTCCTAATTGAAGGACTGGGTCAAAAAGAGGCCCACCCGAGTAGATGGGCCTTTATGCATGCAAAGATAGTGTTAATCCACTTTGCAGATTAAGAACGATTCGCTCGGTCTAGTGCACGTTGCGCTTTCTTAGCCGCTTGTTTTAGCGCTTTGTCAGCAGGCACGTTTTGGATTTGAATCTGGTCTGCAGCCACCTTCAGCGCATCCATAATCTTACCGTTGGTAGGGTCAAGGAAATCTTTGGTCGCCGTGTTTGCTTGCTTCAACGGAATCAGAGCTTGTGGGTTGTCTTTAGTGAACGCTTGGTACTCTGGTACTTCAGAAACGCTGTTGCGCACAGGGATGTAACCTGTGAACATTGACCAAGCTGCGGTGTTTTTCGCGTTGGTGTAGAACTCAACAAACTCAAATGCACCTTTCGCCGCTGCGTCATCTGTGCCTTTTGGCATTACGTAAACCAGCGCACCCGCTTGTGGCGCAGAAGGGTTTGAACCCCAACCCGGCTGTGTAGTTGCTGAAAGCTTAGTGAAGTCCAAGTCACCTTGGTCACCTGATGAACCGGTATAGCCCAATGCGTTGTCTTTCATCACGTCATCAATGGTTTTGTACCAGTATTCCCAGCCTTGACCACCGTAGTGAATTCGCATGATTTGATCATCATGGATCCACTTACGGAAGCTGTCCCACACCTCAACCCACTCAGGAGAGTCAATCAGCACTTTCTTACCGTCATCACTGATGATCTTAGCGCCGTTAGAGAAAGCCGCGTCAATCATGTTGCCCTGACCCCACATCGGCTCCCAGCCGTAGAAAGTCACGTTGCCTTTCTCGTCACGCTGTGTGACTTTCTCAGCGACCTTAGCCACACCTTGCCATGTGTTTAGGTCTTGCTCGGTAAAGCCGTTATCTGCCAATACTTGCTTGTTGTAGTAGAACACTTGAGTTGTACCGTAAGCAGGTAGACCAATGATGGTGCCATCGTCTGCCGTCACTTGATCTTTAAACGCGCCAATGAAATCAGAGAAGTTGAACTCTTCATCCATAAACGGCGTTAGGTCACGGCTCAGACCACGCCCGTGCATCGCTTCCGCACGACCTGAATCTAATAGCACAAGTTCAGGTGCCGTTTTCGACGCTAAACCAGCTTGCAGCTTCTGGTAGGTTTCCGTGTAGTTACCTTGCAATGCGGGCTTCACCACATACTCATCTTGGCTCGCGTTGAACTCTTCGATGAGCTTAGTCATCATTTGCTGTGGCTTAGTACCACCGGAATACCAAAAGTTAACTTCGGTTGCGGCAAGAACACTGCTAGAGAACATAGACGCGCTTGCTGCGCCAGCACACACTAGTGCGAGAGTTTTTAGTTTCATTTCCGTTTACTCTTTTACGCCGTTATCGGCGATACCTGAAAGAATCGTCTTTTGACAAATGACGAATAGAATTAACAAAGGCAATACTGCAATGGTGCTCGCCGCCATAATTTGCGACCAGTTCAACCCATAGTTACCTTCGGCAATAAAGTAGTGACGAATACCAGTAGCAATCAGATTTAAATCCTGAGTCGTAATCACCAGGCTTGGCCACATGTAGCTGTTGTAATTGGTAATAAAAGTGATGAGGAACAGTGTTGCGACTGCTGCTCGGCATTGCGGTAAGATGATTGTCCATAAAATCTTGAGCTCACCTGCACCATCAATTCGTGCCGCTTCAATCAGCGACGGGTGCACCTTGATAAACACTTGGCGTAGATAGAACACACCGAAAACCGACGCCGCGTTCGACGCCACTAGCCCCATGTGCGAATCCAACAAACCCAGTTTTGCTAAGGTGATATAAGACGGAATGTAAGTCACCGCGCCCGGCAGCATGTAACAACCCATCACGATGAAATAGAGCACGGTCTTTGAGCGAAACTTCAGCTGAGTCAGCGCATATGCAAACATCGCCGAATTCACAATCACCAAAAACGTAGTGAACAAAGCCACGCTAAAACTGTTGAAGATGTACAAGCCAAACGGCGCGCTGTGAAAGGTTTCGACAAAGGTTTCCCAGCGGAATTGCTCTGGAATCAAATCCAGTGGGTTAGCAAAGATCTCATCGTTGCTTTTCAGTGAACCAGACAACATCCACAAGAACGGGAACACCATAATGGTTCCGCACGTTGCCAAGAACAGGTGCTTAGCCAGTGCGAGGAACGAACGGCGATCCACTGAAATCTTCTTTGACGCAACCTCTGATTTGGTCGCTTTGGTTTGTGCTATAACTTTGGCTTTCGCTGCGCTCTGGTTTAATACTTGATTGGCATCCAATACTTGCGTGGTCATAATTCTGTCCTTTCAAAAATCGACTAGTAGTACACCCAGCGCTTGCCGATGTAGGTATTAATAAGTGCCAGCAATCCAGTAATCAGGAATATCACTAACGATGTCGCGGCCGCAGGTCCCATTTCGTAACGTTCAAACGCTTGTTGGTAGAACAAGTACAGCAAGGTACGTGTCTCACCACCCGGCCCGCCCTGCGTTAGGATCTGGAACTGATCGAACGCCTGCATTGCCGTAATAATGTTGACCACCACTAAGAAGAAAGTGGTTGGTGAAATCAGTGGAAGCGTAATCTTCAAAAAGCGCGTTAAGCTGCTGCAGCCATCAATCAAAGAAGCCTCATACAGTGACTCTGGAATCTTGTTGAGTGCACTGATGTAGAACAGCATCGTCCAACCAATCGCCTGCCACACCGTCACGATAATCACCGCAATCAAAGCCGTGTTTCCGTTCTCTAACCATGGAATCGCGCTAAACCCTGCCGACTCCAGTAAGTGGTTTGCCAAGCCCGATTTGGTCTCGAACACCCAAGACCACACGATCGAAACTGCTACCGTTGGCGTAATCCAAGGAGAGAAGATCACCGCACGATAAAACTGGCTGCCCTTAAAATTTTTGTGCAGCAGCATCGCAAACACAAGGCCAAGAATAATGGTGGGAATCACCACACCCACAGAGAACCAAAACGTATTGAGCATCGCTTGGATGAACTCGTAATCCTCAACCATGTACTCGTAATTTTCTAAACCGATGAACGAATAATCTGGCGAGATGTAATCCCAGTCGGTGAAGCTGATGTAAATCGAATAACCAAATGGTACGAGCCAAAAAGTAAACAGTGGCACCAACAACGGTGCAGTAAATAGCAGTACCTTTAAGCGGTTTTTCATTGGTTCTGAGAAAGCACTCATGGTGACCTCGTCCTTATTTGTATGCGGTTAAATTAAGGGGTTTGTGTGACAGGTTAGTAAGAGCGCCCTTCATTTTTTTTATGGCTACCCATTAGAAAATCTTTCTTCCAGTTCACCGTCTTCCATCTGGTGATAAAGCCAATCACAAAAGAAATTCACCTTGGCACTGCGTCGGTGTTTAGTAATCAAATAGTGGGCAGATTCAGCAGGCATTGAGGACTCTGTCGCCAGAACCAGATCGTTTTTCTCTAACAGCTCAGACACCGCAAGCGAACGCACCAACAACACGCCAATGCCATGTTTGACCGCTTCTAAGGCGTGCAAAGAATTACTCACCTCCAATAACACCTTCGGTAGGGTCATCTCGAATTGGTTGTGACTCAACCATTGCAGCCAGTTCTCTCGGTAGCCTTTTACTTGCACGGTCGGCAGAGCAGAAAAATCATGCTCAACCAAGGAGTCTTGATATTGGTTTTTAAAGTCTGGGCTACACACCAACTGCCAATGCTCTTGAAAGAGTCGCTCACTATGAGTGTCTTCGCTTTCGACCTTGCCATTGGTCAGTTCAATATCGACATTCTGACAAGGGTTGGTTGATGGCCAGTCCACCAGCTGAATATCGAGCCTGATAAAAGGGTATTTTTGATAAAAAGATGGCAAGCGAGGCAGCAGCCAGTTATGGCAAAAGGTGTGATTAACGCGCAGGCTCAACACGTCGGTTTCTTTTTCCCCGAAGAGGATTTGAGTCTGTAATTTCAGGTGTGCTAATGAACCCGCAACAATCGGTTGATAGTGCTGGGCAGCTGACGTCAGCTTTACGCCTTTGGAGCTTCGCTCAAACAATGTGGTATCGAGAAAGGTTTCTAAACTTTTAAGCTGCTGACTCACCGCAGCTTGGGTAACACAAAGCTCGCGCGCAGCAGCGCCAATAGAACCGAGGCGGGCAACAGCTTCGAACGCAACAAGGGCACGTAGAGGGGGTAACATGGCTTCACCTGATTGAAATAAAAGTGAAAAATACTTCAATCAGGTTTCAGTTTTTTGCGCTTACCGTTACAGATTAATGACGAAGGGACGTTGATCAGATATTTATGATCAACGTCCCTTTTCTTTATTTCATGTTCTTAGCGGTGTGTCGCCGCGTGAATCAAACGCAATTACTCTTTGATGTAGAGATCCTTAGAATAGATACGCCCTTCTACATTGTTCTTCGCAAAACCACCAACACTTGGTCGTACTAGACGAGCCTGCATGTAGTAGTAAATTGGTGCGATCGGCATATCTTCTGCCAACAACTGTTCTGCTTGATCATAGAAACCTTGGCGATCTTGTTCACTGGTTGCAGCTAAGGCGCTGTCCATTGCTGCGTCGTACTTGTCGTTATTGTAACGAGCAAAGTTACCCGAAGAACCAGAGCGCAATAGGCTCAAGAAGGTTGATGCTTCGTTATAGTCACCACACCAAGAGGCGCGCATTACATCGAAATCACCTTGGCGACGTGACACCAAGTAAGACTTCCACTCTTGGTTTTCAAGCTCAACTTGTGCACCTAAGTTGCCTTTCAGCATTGATGCAATCGCCACTGCTATGGACTTGTTCGATTCACTGGTGTTGTAAAGCAGTTTGAAGTCCAACGGATTAGACGCATCGTAGCCCGCTTCTTTCAGTAGCTCTTTTGCTTTTTGATCACGCTCCTTCTGAGTCCAAGTACTGTATTCAGGTTGTGTCGCATCAAAACCAGCCGTGTACTCATGAGCAAAGGTATAAGCCGGTAAGTTGCCCACCTGAGTCACACCATTGGTGATAACGTCACGCATCATAGAATAAGAGACAGCTTTACGTACTCGCGCATCATCAAAAGGTGGTCGCGTAGTATTGAATGCGTAGTAGTAAGTACACAACAGAGGCACTGTGGTAAACGCATCTTGATATTTGCTTTTAAGCTGCTGCGCCATGTGTGTAGGCACGTCCGAAGTAATATCGACCTCGCCCACCGCATAACGGTTAATCGAGGCATTCTGATTCTCAAACGGAATATAAGTTACTTCGGTTAAGTGGGTATCTGAACTGTCCCAGTACGTCGGGTTCTTCTTAAGCTCAATGCGCTCGTTCACCACCCACTCATCTAGTACGAATGCACCATTACCAACAAATTGCTTAGGATCGCTCCACGGCTTGTCACTACTTTCTAGGGTTGCTTTGTGCACTGGCATCATGGATGTGTGGCCTGTCATCGCCACAAAGTAAGGCACTTTACTATCGAGTTCGAATTTCACCGTGTGTTTATCGACTGCAGAGATACCTAACTCTTCAACGGGCTTTTTGCCTTCGGCTACGTCAGCAATGTTGTTGATTT
This sequence comes from Vibrio sp. 10N.261.55.F4, assembly GCF_041470465.1. Taxonomy (NCBI): domain Bacteria; kingdom Pseudomonadati; phylum Pseudomonadota; class Gammaproteobacteria; order Vibrionales; family Vibrionaceae; genus Vibrio; species Vibrio sp. 10N.261.55.F4. The sequence continues at coordinate 66,912 of NZ_JBFRMM010000001.1, forward strand.
GAGTAAGCTTGAGATACCAAACATTCGGCGATGCCGTTTTAGGATCGACCGCGCGTCTTATCGCATACACGAAATCATCGGCCGTCACTGGATCGCCATTCGACCATTTCGCGTCTTTACGTAGGTGGAATACAAACGTCTGGTTGTCTTCGGTTTCCCAAGACTGTGCAACACCTGGGGTGATATTGCCATCGCGATCTTGAATCACTAAACCTTCAAATAGGTCACGTAGAATGTGCATTTCTGGCAGGCCTTCTCCTTTCGCAGGGTCAAGCGTCGCCGCTTCTGCATCGTTAGCACGAACTAAATGTTGTTCTTTCGCCAGAGAAGTTCCCGCAGGCAATGTGTCAGCAACGGCAGTTACTGAGATAAAAGGGGTCAATAGAGATGAAATGAGTAAAGCCGTTGAATGTTTCTTAAAATCCATATGTTTTTGCTCTCCTAGCCTATCTTTGAAGCAAGTAATAAAATTAACAATGCGACTGTTGACGAGTTTTGACGCTATGGTTTATTTAATAGAGGTCATCTAAATAGTAGTGACTATTTGATAGTACTTGATCAATCAGGAGATTAAGGTGAGTTTAATTCCAAGAACGGAAAGAGCTGCATTTTCAATAAAGCCGCTGTCATATGGAAATTCGGTATTGGGCGCACCCTTGCTCTATTTCCCCGCGCAAGTAGAAAGCGAGTCTCGCGGGCTGATTTTAGCAGGCACACACGGTGATGAAACGGCTTCTATCGCAGGTTTATCTTGCGCGCTAAGATGTTTGCCTGCCGCCAACTTACGACACGATGTAATCCTGTCGATGAACCCGGACGGCAATCAATTGGGTACTCGTGCCAACGCTAACCAAGTCGATCTAAACCGCGCCTTTCCGACTCAGAACTGGACAGAAAACGGGACCGTCTATCGCTGGAGTTCTCACACACCAGTCAGAGATGTAAAAGTAAAAACGGGACAAGCCGATCTGCTTGAACCGGAAGTGCAGTCGCTCATTAACCTCATTGAGCAACGCCAACCCAAGTTCGTCATCTCTTTCCACGAACCACTCGCTATGGTCGACGACCCAACCCAATCGGAACTCGCCACTTGGCTAGGCAAGCAGTTCAACCTACCACTCGTGGAAGACGTGGATTACGAAACCCCAGGCTCATTCGGTACATGGTGCCAAGAAAGAAACTTACCGTGTATTACCGTAGAACTGCCGCCCGTTTCTGCGGATTTAACTATCGAGCAATATTTGGATGCGTTTGTGGCTGTGTTGGGGTGTGAGGGAAGTTAGCGCAACTCATTTTTGGACAAAAGCTTGCCAGTGTTTTTTCTAAATTAGAAAACCATCAATAACTACAGGTATGGCAAATTTACTTGTGAAGTGCTAGTGCGGTGAGTAGCATCGCGCTAGCAAAAGTATTGGGTTAGGTGCGCACTAAGTGCCGTTATGGTAAATCACCATCAGAAAGATGTCCCATATTAGTACAAGGTGCTACACGCAAAACCTTCGTTAAACATCTGTTTTTATTTGTATATTTTCCTCTTTCAATTTTTGAACGAATGGAGCAAATTTTGTGTTAACTACTGCGCCCGAGTTAGCTGAACCAAACGAAGATACCGAATAAGTATCTATTTGGATGACTTTCATTTTTACATCTTTGCCTTGAGAGACCTTCACAAAATCGGAGAGTGGCATTACAAGTCTACGAGTTGACCAATCACCATACTTAGTTAATTTGCTGGCCTCTTTTACATTTTCGATGATTTGACCATCAACATTAAATGCAACTCCCATGACATTTGTAATGCCACTCACACCGACTTCAAGAAAGACCACATTGGGAAATTTTTGATTCCATTGAAAACCTAAAGTGTGCCATCCTTCAGATAAGCTAGAGGAGGCGCTAACAGGGGGCTGCTCAATACGAAGTGAACCATCAAATTGATCCTGATGGATAGACACAGAAGGTGTCATTTTGTCATTGAAACCTGCACATCCAGAAATCAAAGAAAATACAATTGCGAAAAAAGCTATCTTACTACTCATCTCTCACCTTTATTATAAATCATTGATATTATTATTAAATATAGCTCAATATCGATTCTAGTTTTTTCTTTGCTAATCCCTCAGCTAAATCTTTACTGACTTTAGCGATAGTAGAAAAACTAGCTTCTTTGAAATCACTTTTGATTGAATTCCAAACACTTTCGTCACGAAGGTTGTCGATGAACTCGTGACCATCCCAAGTTAGCTTATAAATACGAACGAATGGTGGTTCAATTCCTCCTAACTCTTTACTTATCGAACCCTCGACTAGCCCTTTCTCAACAAGTAGAGCCTCATGATATCGAACCACACCACCATCATACTTATCGAGTTTATAGTCATTCGGACTTTCTTCTATCGCGAGTAATAATCTGCGAATTAATTCCATATCTCGCTTCAAAGTAACTCTCCAGTAATCAAATAAGCGCATATTGTAATGCATTGACACATCAACATAAAGTCGGTGTTCATTATTCCTATTATGTTCAATCGGCGTGACTCCGTAACGAAGAACGGCTCCCAATTGGGAGCCGTTCTTGTGTCTAAATCTGGGTTCGCACACCAGTACAATGTTCAATACTATTCTACTGACATATTCATGTTTTGTTTGTTTTTGGTTTCTGCAAAATTCACAACGACACCATTTTCTAACAAGATATCAATCGTGTGCGTTGTGATATCGGATGTTGTTTTCATTGTAAAAGCTTGGGATGAAGCACTACCTCCAGTATAAGAATACACCCACTTTTCACCAGTTTCGCTGATTACTGTTTTTATAGACGGTTCACCAAAAATTCTGATTAGATCATTCTTAGTTGTCACCTTTTTCTCTATTTGAGAAACCTGTTCTTCAGTAAACTTTGTTCCATAATCTGCATATTTCGGAGCATTCCGCTCAGTCATTTCGGGATTATCCGATCACCGAAATACGCAGCTATCTGGGTGTGGTTTGTGTGGTGTAATGCGCTCTACGTCGATTTTAGAGCCTCTAGCATTGATTTTTAATAGCTAAGTAGCGCATTTAACATAAGGGGCATTTCACGCACTTATTCCCACTGCTTTGTTGATGCCTGATCGAGCATTTTGAGATGACCTATTGCCATTGCTGAGGATGAGAAATATTTTATCGCTCTTTCTCTCATTTTTTTCTTATTTAGCTGATGGGTAAGTGACATCGCTTTGATAAATTCGTCTTCATTCTCACACAGAAACCCTGTTTCACCATGTACTATCAATTCACTCATTGCCCCCCTGTTGTATGCTATTACAGGTGTTCCTGATAGCATTGCTTCAATAATTGTTAGCCCAAAAGGTTCTTCCCAAGATATTGGAACAAGTAATGCTTTTGCGTTTCTTAACAAGTCTTTTTTAAAATCACCATTCACAAATCCAACTGGTGTAATTAATGGATGCCATTTAAACCATGTTTCTGGTGAGCCTAGTCGGTGTCCGCCAGCCACAATCAAATTTGATTTTGTTTTCTTTGCTACTTTTATTGCTGTCTGTATTCCTTTTTTACTTCTTTTTACTTTGGCTAAAAAAAGAAAATATCCTTTTTTTTGTTCGTTATATTCAAATTCTGATTCTGGGATTCCATTATAGATGTAATTAAAATTAATTTTATTTTTATTATATTTAGACTGAGATGCGTGGCTTTTTGATACAAACACAGTATTACACTGAATTCCATCTCCTGCGTGGCAGATAGATATAAAGTTTTTATATCTATCTCGTAACTTAAATATTATTTCCGTGGATAATCCTCCATGATATTCTATGTCTGTAATATCTTTTGGGATTAATGTTGAAAGTTTTTGTAAATTACATTTCGCTTCATCTGTCAATGTAATGTGAGTATATTGTTTTGTTGAGTAACCTTCTGGAGACAATACATATATTTTAAATCCCATATTGGATTGTTCTTTTGCTAACCAATCAACCAATCGGTTTGCACCACCACTATTTTTATTTGGTGGTAATGGCTGGGAGTGTATGTGAAGAATACATCTAGTCATGCTTTTTATCCTCTAACGAAAATAGAAGTCTATCACGTTCATTTTTTAAATAAGAATCCAACATTAATAGGATCTTTTGTTTGTACTCGTCATTTTTTGACATCCTATCTAATACCATCGTCCCTAAAAGAATCTTTCGTCTTGTGTCATTCTTTCTGTTTTGAGCTTTAACTCGTTGTGCCTCTTTTTGTATCTGCTCTTTCAGTTGCTCTTGTTTTCGCTTTAGCTTTTCTAGTTTTGTTGTCATGGTCAAATCCTGTTGTTGATACTTGGGTATTTTACCATCACAATGCTGTGAAAACACATTTCTGATTATGAGGAAATGCGCACTTATACATCGTACCGATGTGTGCGAAATCACTTCGTGATTATCCGATCACCCATTTCGGTTTAAACCGATCACTGATTCCGCGATTATCCGATCACTTAGAGTAAAAATAAGAAGAGAGAAAAAAGGTAGGATCTGGTGATCGGAATAAACCGAAACAGGCGATCGCAATCACCGAAATACGCACATAATCAACATTGGATGTATACACACAAGCTGATAACATCGAGGTTGCTAAGAGTAAAAATATCACTCTGAATTTTGCCATTTTTTCATATCAGACCTAAAAACGCTAAAAAATTAAGGCATAGATAATAACAAAGTTAGTGCATAAACTAGGTGTTCATTATTCCTATTATGGTAAATGTGCGCGTTTGCTATCAGAAACAGCCCTCAGACCACCTCAAACGCTCTTAGCGAAGATTTTAGACACTTGATCAAGGCGGTATGCTTCCATAACGCCTTGTAGGTTTGTGACGCTTTAAGATCGGTTTGTAGAGCAAAAGTCATCGAGTTGCTTTGAACTAAGAACTGCACTCTGATACCCAGTTTACGTTCTTTTTGAGTTTGGGTGTCAGATTAGTTCTATTAGGCCAAAAACCACTCGACTGTGAATGCAGACTTTTTGGCTAAACCAATTTAGGGGCAAAAGCGAGTTAGCCCCTAATGACTCACCGACGTCGAAAACAAGTTAATAATCACGACGCCCACCAAAATCAAAGCGATACCGATGATCGCAAAGATATCGAGTTTTTGCCCGTAGACCAGCCAAGACAGCGCTGCGACTAGCACTATCCCTGCCCCACACCAAACCGCATATGCCACACCTAAAGACATAGTTTGAACCGTGAGAGACAACAGATAGAAAGCAAAGCCATAACCGACTAGCACTGCGGCAGTCGCGGGCAAAGAAGTAAATTGCTGCGTTTTAGGCAATAGAGAAGTCGCGACAACTTCAAATACAATGGCAAGTGACAGCATCACAGGAGGCGAGAGAGATAAAAGCATGTTTAAGTCCACAACAATAAAATACGGCGCTCAGAATATTGTAGTTTTATTTCCGATTCATGCGATTTTCAGCAAGTAATTATTATGATGCACCTTAAAAATTCTTAGGTGTAATTCTCGATTAAACCTACGCTTAGACAAAAAGAGAGCCCACTAATTCGTGGCTAGCAGACCCTTCATCAATCTAATCATCTAATCATCTAATCATCTAATCGGCAAAAGCGCTTAATTTGCAGACGTTGAGCCTCTTAGGATATCGCGCTTCACTTCACCTTTAAGATCGGTCAGGGTTTGCTGGTCGATATCAATCAAGAAGTGGTCACTTGCTTGGCCTGTTGCGAATTTTTCAAGAATCACGAACAAGCTACCGAAACGAGAGCGGAATACCTCTCCCACTGTATATTGGCCAAGATCACCTAGCTCTGAATCCACTGTGCCATCAAACTCGGCAAGCTCGCGGCTTAGCAGTTCGTATTGGCGTAGTTGTGTTTCACCGATATCACGGAACGCCAGTTCGTCTGCATTACGTAGTCGGTAGAAATCGGTTGCTAGTAGCTCACCACTCCACTCTGCAAAGTCAGCTAAGCTTAACCCCTCAGTAGTTGCCAAAACCTCAGCTTCTACTTTGGCTGCCTGCCAATCTTTCTGGAACTGTTCCTCATCAACGACACCATTTGCAGTGCAGCCTTCAACTGGATAACCCAACTTGTCAGCTAATTGACAAACCGTGAACTGCGTTTCTAGTTGAGACATGATCATCATCTCTTCACCGTTCATGTGCATGATCATTTCACGCATTTCGATTGGCCAATCACTAGGAAGGAAACGCAAGCGCGTTAATTCACGGATATGCCAGTCGGTGAGTTCATAGTAACTCTTTGAATCAAGAATATTGATATCCCATATCTTAGCTTCTTCTTCCTCATTACTTGCGTTTGCTGTTAAGTACTCATGCTCTTCTTCGTAGTGACTAAATAGTTCGTTGTAACGTTCAACTTGATCGATAACCACAGTTTCAACTTCGATTTGGTTATCAGGGCGAATGTTCAGCAGCTTGTAAGCTGGGATGTAACCCGCTAACGATGGCGCTTGGATATTAAAGAGCGTGTGCTGAACACCATCGATATTGAAGCTTTTCTTACCAGTATCGTTAAAGTGCATATGACCGCCAACGTGGATATTCAATCCTGTTGCAGCAAGTGTACGACTAGTATTGTCATCTGGTTCACGAGCCAGTTGATGGCTTCCTTCACCAAACAGATCTTCAATCTCTTCAGAGGCACCGTTGTAGAAATCTGTCATTGGGAAGTGCGAGAAGGAAACAAGCGTCTTATTCTGCTCTTTGGCTGCTTTTACTACATCAGAGATCCAATCGATCACATGTTCTTTGTGAGTCAGCATCATGTTGTAGCCAGCGCTGCTTGATCCATCAAACGTGTTTCCGTCTACAGAGCTATCAGACGAATTTTCTTTAGGGCGATAAACATTCGCGTCAATGGCCAACAGCCACAAGCCTTTGACTGGCTCGACTAAGTAACTGGTATCCGGCACTTCAGAACAACTTGAGTAGCCATTCTCTTTATAACTACCACCTGTTCCTTCATAACAGATCTCGTACATGCGCTTATCAAAAGCTGCTTCTTCTTTCGCTAATTCATAGCTGTAGTTGGTACGAGCTTGCGCACTGCTATAAGGGGTTTCAAAGTAGAGATAATCTTGCTGAGGGTAGAAGCCGTGAGTACCAAGGATACTCATGATCTCTTCATAGCCCCACTCACGCACTTCTTCAGTACAGATGGTTGCTAGGTTATCGCCGTCACCGGGAATGGTTGTCCACTCATCTTCATAGCCAACACACTCTTCCTTACCCCGACTATAAATACGTTGGTTCTTACCCCCTTCTCCCAAAAAGTCCGACTTACCCGCAGGTATAGTAAATGGCCTCACTGGATCGTGGTTGCCAGGCGCTGCAAAAAACTCAAGGCCGTACGTGTCACGATAGTGGTCAAAAATGCTCACTAATCCACGCATATGTACTGGCTGACCGTCGTCACTGAAGTCCCCCGGCAGTGCTACGTACTTCACTCCGCGCTCAACCACATCATCAAGCGCTGCGATCATCGCGAAATAGTTTTCGTTGAATAGACGGGTAGAGTTCATCTGAGACTCCATCGTTCTGATCGTTGCATTCTTACCACTGATTGCATTCGGCAACCCTGCGAACGAGCCATCCTGAAAATCACCGTAAACATCATGGAAATGGATATCAGGCATGAACGCCACTTGCACTGCGCTATCCATATTGCCGCTGTCATCACTTGGCGAACTTGAATTGCAACCGACCAAAGCTGTTGCTATCAAGCCTGACAGTACGGTCAATGTACTCTTTTTCATTTTCTCTTCCCAAAAAGTTAGAACTCAAAATTTGGCGAGGAGATTAGGTGAGAAAAATGACACTATTGTTTCTGATATCTTACAAAACGTCGCATACAGAGTGCTTATGCGACATTGCTTCAATCCTTAAAATTCAATTAGTTAGTAATGATCATGAGTATTGATGACTCTATCGTACGAATCAGTTATTAATATATAAGCCGCCATAAGACAACCCCTCAAACATCAATGACAACTATGCATTCCGACTATTTGAATAAGTAGCCCTCCATCAAAAACCGGCTCGATCCGAATAAAGTAATCACAGGGAAAACAGATCATCTCTCCATACTTATTATTACAAATAAGTAATAATCATTTTCTATTTAAGGGGATTATCAAAACATGCACTCACACCTATACTAGCTCCAACAAAACGAGAGAGCGGAAACAATTAAGCTCAACTACGCTTAACGGGTTGAATTTAATTGCACAGTTATCCGCTGTACTGACATATAGGAAACATCCAATGACAATCGAAATTAAACCTGGTCAAACGCATATCAAATCAAAAGCAATGGTTGCATGGGCAGCTGGCGAGCCACTAAAAATGGAAGAAGTTGATGTACAACTTCCTAAAGCTGGTGAGGTTCTAGTTCGCATCGTTGCTACTGGTGTTTGTCACACTGACGCATTCACATTATCAGGTGACGATCCAGAAGGTATCTTCCCTTCAATTCTTGGTCACGAAGGTGGCGGTATCGTTGAGATGATCGGCGAAGGCGTTACAAGTGTTGAGATTGGCGACCACGTTATCCCACTTTACACAGCTGAATGTGGCGAATGTAAGTTCTGTAAATCTGGTAAAACTAACCTATGCCAAGCCGTTCGTGAAACGCAAGGTAAAGGCCTAATGCCAGACGGTACAAGCCGCTTCTCTATCAATGGCGAAACGATTTTCCATTACATGGGCTGCTCGACTTTCTCTGAGTACACAGTACTTCCAGAAATCTCTCTAGCGAAAGTAAGCAAAGAAGCACCACTTGAAGAAGTTTGTCTTCTAGGTTGTGGTGTAACAACAGGCATGGGCGCGGTACTTAACACAGCTAAAGTTGAAAAAGGCGACAACGTTGCTGTATTCGGCCTAGGCGGTATCGGTCTTTCTGCAATCATTGGTGCTCGCATGGCTGGTGCTAACCGCATCATCGGTGTAGATATCAACGAGAGCAAATTCGAGCTAGCAAAACAGCTTGGCGCGACTGACTGCATCAACCCAACTAAGTTCGACAAGCCAATCCAAGATGTTATCGTTGAGATGACAGACGGCGGTGTTGAGTACTCTTTCGAGTGTATCGGTAACGTAAACGTGATGCGTCAAGCGCTTGAGTGCTGTCACAAAGGTTGGGGCGAATCAGTCATCATTGGTGTTGCAGGTGCTGGCCAAGAGATCGCAACTCGTCCATTCCAACTAGTGACTGGTCGTGTATGGCGTGGCTCTGCTTTCGGTGGTGTTAAAGGCCGCTCTGAGCTTCCAGAAATCGTAAACCGTTACATGGCGGGTGAGTTTGGCCTTCAAGAGTTCATCACTCATACAATGGGTCTGCAAGACGTAAACGAAGCATTCGACCTAATGCACAAAGGTGAATCTATCCGTACTGTTCTACACATGGATAAGTAACACATCTTGGCCTCGATTCTTTCGAGCATCGAGGCCACAGCTACAAATGAATAGCAACAAACTGTCTTCACCACCTCCTGCCCGGTGGGTGGTGAAACTTTATGTAATATAGACAAATTTACTCCCAAACCATCAACCTAACGGAGCACAATAGATGACAATCGAAAACATTAGCCAAGCAAAGGTTGCTGGTGGTTGGCACAAACAATACACCCACTTTTCTGCAACGCTTGACTGCAACATGCGTTTTGCGATTTTCTTGCCACCTAACGCAAGCAAAGAAAACCCAGTTCCTGTTTTGTATTGGTTGTCAGGCTTAACCTGTACCGATGAAAACTTCATGCAAAAAGCCGGCGCTTTCAAAGCCGCGGCTGAGCAAGGCATCGCGATTGTTGCACCAGACACTAGCCCACGTGGCGAAGGTGTTGCCGACGATGAAAATTACGATCTCGGCCAAGGTGCAGGCTTCTATGTGAATGCTACTCAAGCGCCATGGGACAGCCATTACCACATGTACGATTACGTGGTAACAGAGCTCCCTGCATTAATTGAGTCGTTCTTCCCTGTTACATCCGTAAAATCGATTTCTGGTCACAGCATGGGCGGACATGGTGCCCTAACGATTGGCATTAAAAACGAAGATAGCTACCGTTCTATCTCTGCATTCAGCCCAATCACCAACCCAATGCAATGCCCTTGGGGACAAAAAGCCTTCAACCAATACCTAGGCTTGGATATTGAAGAGTGGAAACACTACGATGCCTCTGAGCTTCTAAAAACCAAAGGCACTAAACTGCCAATGTTGGTCGACCAAGGTGAAGCCGATAACTTCCTGATTGAACAGCTTAAACCAGAGCAATTAGTCGAAGCCGCTAAGGTAACCAATGCCGATTTAGATCTACGTATGCAGCCTGGTTACGACCACAGCTACTACTTCATCTCTAGCTTTATTGATGAACACATTGAGTTCCACGCTGCTTACTTAAACAAGTAGCCAGATGAATTTAGCCCGCACTTTGTAAACGCAAGGTGCGGGCTTTTTTATGCCTACTGATTTTATAACGGTTGCTTTTATAACTGCTTAATACGCTGCTTTAACGCTTCTAAATCTATATCATTGCCAACAATTCGTAATCGAACATACTCTTCAGTCATCGCGTCGCACGTAATAGCAAAATCGACACCCGAACATGTCTTAATACCGATACTCTCAAATAGCTTTGAAAGGTGAGTTCCTCTCTTTTTCAACAACATAATGGGCGTCGATATTGACGTGCCAACCACCTCAATATTGTTCTCAGACAACAAGCCGATCATTTGCTGCTTAAAGTATTCAGTTTTGCTGCGGTTCATTTCTAAGAAGTGTTTTGCATTGGGTAAGGTCGCCGATGCGATTTTTATTGAGGGGTAAGTCGGCGTAAACACACTCACCGCAGCTTCGATTGCAGAAGTCAGGTTTTCACTGCTGGCTAAGTAACCGAGTCGAATCCCAGCGAGCCCTAAACCTTTAGAAAAGGTTCGTAAAACTATTAAGTTGTCCAAGACTAAGGTCTGATCGAGCATAGACTGCTCAGGGGTCAGGTATTCACCATATGCCTCGTCGACAATCAAAATAGCGCCAGAACGCTCACATACTCTCGCTATCTCGACCAGATAAGCTCTGTCGTAGATTCGACCCGTTGGGTTGTTGGGATTATCGATATACACCAAGGCAGGATTTTGACTGCTTATTTTTGATGCCAACACACCGAACAGATCCGACTCGTTTTGATAATCAAACATGTTGATGGACTGGTACTTCCCGCCCACCAAAGTGAACTCTGATACTGCTTCAACAAACTGAGGGCCAATGCCTATCATGGTGCGATTGTTGTGATCGATAAGTTTATTGAAGATAAGTTCTAGCGCCCCAAGAGAGCCCGTGGTGTACGTAATACGACAATCTTCAATCCCAATAAACTGGCGAGTCAGATAAGTCAGCTCCGAAAGCTCCCTGTGGCAATAGTACTTATCAATACCGTAGATAATATCTTTGATCACATGTTCAGGAATTTCTGGTGCGCCAAATGGATTGGAGCCAAGTGAACAATCGATACGAAATGAGTGATCGACATAAGAATGGTATTCGCCACTTAACCGTGGATTTAAATGCATAAGAAAACGCCAAAAAAATATTCATGCGCTATTCTTATCGTACTGAATTTTATCTATATAGGTCATTTCGCGACAGTTCTTCGCCTTGTTTCGAGAGACTGGTTAAAAACCAAGATTGGTTCAAATAACGAATTCTCTTAAGCCATAATCAAGAGTTAAGCACTCGTGTTTACATTTCGAGTTAACCGAACCGCTTTCTTTGCGCTAGATTAAGCTGAGATAAGATAGGGTAATAACAGAGCTTGCATCTTTACTCTCCCTAGTTACCATAGCCCCATTAACATCCCCCATATTTTGAAGGTTGCTATGAAAGCAATTAAGACTCTTTTCTTCCTGATGGTTTTATTGAGCGGTCTGTTTACCGCTTGGCTGTTTATTCCAATTCCAGCGACCATGGACAAGCAAACGCTCGACGTTCCATTAACGGAACCATTCAAGCTTGTTGCGTATCGCAGCAACCCGAATGATGCGAGCAAGCCGCTGACTTACCACTACTATGTGATTTCAGATGTGGTTGGTGTAGACGACATGGACCCATTCCTGATTACCACGGACCAGTTCGTGAAGCTTGGCGAATTCGACGAGAACACATTCAACCTTACGGTTAACGGCAAGATTGATAGCTACACCAACGATTTGTGGATCAAGAAATCTGATGGCAAGCTTCAACACTGGTACGTGAGTATTAACGCGAACTATATTCGTTAAAATCGAACTGCAATAAACCTCATTTTAAAACTGCGCTTTGGCTTCCAAGCGCAGTTTTTGTTTCTAGCAACACCCTCCACTTATCCCGACCCGTTCGACATAAACTGCATTGCCTACTTTTGATTCACTGCTGCCCTTGCTCTCAAGGTGTTATAAGCTCTTTAGATACGATAAGCTCAGACCATGCTCGACGCCCAATAAATCAAAATAATAAAGGATCACCCGTGGAATTTACGCTCGACAAATTTAACGGCATCATCATTGACCCAGCAACAGCCCCTCACGATGTTGACTCATTCAATGCCGAACTCAGCGAGATCACCGAATTTTCAAAGCAGAATAGCAAAGGCATTATTTGGATTAGCTTACCTATTTCACTCTCGCACCTTATTCCGGTGGCGACTGAGCTTGGCTTTGTGTTTCACAACTGCTTAGAAGACGAGATTACGCTGATCCACAAATCCGAGATTGTAGAGTTTGTGCCTTTCATTCCGACCCACACCTTGGGTGCTGGTGCGTTAATCACTAACGAACACAATCAAGTTCTGATGATCAAAGAGCACGGCATGACGGGTTACAAATTACCGGGCGGTCATATTGAGTTGGGTGAAGGCATTGAAGAATCGGTGGTTCGTGAAACCTTGGAAGAAACCGGTATCGAGGCAACGTTCGTTTCTGTGGTTGGCATGGCGACAAGACACCCGTATCAATTCGGTAAATCAAACCTCTACTTTATTTGTCACCTTATCGCTCAAACTCAAGAAATTGCGATTCAAGACACTGATGAAATTGCAGAAGCTAAATGGATAGATGTAGAAGAATATATTAACAACCCCGACAGCTACCCGTTTAACCGCCAATTGGTCGGCTCTTTGATAGGCAAACAAGGATTAGAACTTACCCAACTAGAAGGCAACTATGGCCCGAACCATAAGCCAGAGATCTTCTTTTCGAAAAACTAAAGCGATTCAAACATAAAAACGCCAAGCTCATAAGAACTTGGCGTTTTGCTTTTCATTTTACTTATATTGTTTAAGCCATCTCGTTGCTAGTGACTTCCTAATTAGACTGTTCTAGAACCTATCTATTTTAGAAAAAGCCTAACGGATTAGTATCGTAGCTAATTAATAGGTTCTTAGTGTTTTGGTAGTGATCGAGCATCATCTTATGTGTCTCACGGCCGATGCCGGATTTCTTATAACCACCAAACGCGGCATGTGCTGGATAAGCGTGGTAGCAGTTCACCCAAATACGTCCAGCTTCAATGTTGCGACCCATGCGATACGCTAGGTTTGCATCACGCGTCCATACACCTGCACCCAAGCCATATTCGGTATCGTTGGCAATCTCTAGCGCTTCAGCTTCGTCTTTAAACGTCGTCACCGCGATAACAGGGCCGAAGATCTCCTCTTGGAATACTCGCATCTTGTTGTGCCCTTCCAACATTGTTGGCTGGATGTAATAACCATTACCGAGATCATCAGATTGCTGCGCAACTTCGCCACCTGTCAGCACTTTCGCACCTTCTTGGCGACCGATTTCTAGGTAGCTCAGAATCTTATCGAACTGCTCTTTTGAAGCTTGTGCGCCAACCTGAGTATCAGTATCTAGCGGGTTACCTTGTTTAATAGTTTGAGCACGCTCGACCACCTTGGCGATGAACTTGTCGTACACCGATTCATGGATCAGCACACGTGATGGACAGGTACACACTTCACCTTGGTTGAAGAACGCCAGCAACATGCCTTCGACACACTTATCAAGGTATTCGTCTTCATGGTTAAAGATGTCTGGGAAATAGATATTTGGAGACTTACCGCCAAGCTCAACCGTTGATGGAATCAAGCTTTCAGCCGCACATTTCAAGATGTGGTGACCGACTTCTGTCGAACCGGTAAAGGCCAATTTCGCTAAACGATCGCTGGTTGCTAACGCTTGACCCGCTTCGTTACCAAAACCATTGACGATGTTGACTACGCCTGCAGGTAGAAGATCAGCGATCTTCTCCATCATCACTAAGATCGATGTCGGTGTTTGCTCCGCTGGCTTCATCACAACACAGCAACCCGCAGCCAGTGCTGGCGCCAATTTCCAAGCCGCCATTAAAATCGGGAAGTTCCAAGGAATGATCTGCCCCACCACACCGATGGGTTCTGGGAAGTGGTAGCTCGCGGTGTTTGAATCTAGCTCGGCTGCGCTGCCTTCTTGCGCCCGAATACAGCCTGCAAAGTAACGGAAGTGGTCAACAACTAACGGGATGTCTGCCGCTAGAGTTTCACGCACAGGCTTGCCGTTTTCCCACGTCTCCGCCACCGCGATTTCTTCTAGGTGCGCTTCAATGCGATCGGAAATTTTAAGTAGGATATTGGAACGTTCTGTCACACTGGTCGCAGCCCAACTAGCACGAGCCGCATGCGCCGCATCGAGTGCCAAGCTAATGTCTGCCTCTGTTGAACGTGCCACTTGGCAATACACCTGACCATTCACTGGGGAAGTGTTATCAAAATACTCGCCGCTGACAGGCTTCACCCACTCGCCACCGATAAAGTTATCGTATTGAGCTTTAAAGTTCACCACTGCGTTGTCACTACCCGGCTGTGCGTAAATCATAGTTAGATCCTTCTTCGATTTGATATTCGTTATTGAGCTAGAGCTGTCTTATTTTTGTGGCGGCTCCCCTTGAGAAAAGAACTCATGGCGAGACGCCCATGTTTATGCTTTCTGTTTAAAACACTGATACTTCGTGTTTTCTTCACAACAGTAACAACGCAAATCACACGCCAGAACTTCAAAACTTGTTGTTAATAAATTGTAAAACTATGATTACCAAACGTTTACAACCCAAAGTGAGTTGGCATTGAACGGACGTATGGAAACCACTCCAGTGTTCAACTGTTCCAAATTGGTACACCCTCACTGTTACGACATGGAACAGTCATGCACCTTCAACAAGCAAACACCTCAGATTGGCTTTCGTCCTCTTGGCACCGCAGCACAGAAGCGGGTCTAAAACAGAGACGACTTCCTGAAGACATTCGCCTACCACAATCGATTCTTAAGCAGCGACGTCATCAATCGGCTGACTTGATCCACATCGTCGAACGCAATGCGCTGCCTTTGTTTAATCAGATGTTTGCTCGTACCGACAGTCGTTTGATTCTGACCGATATTGAAGGGGTGATTCTGGCGAGTTGGGGACAGGAGCGGTTTAAGGAGAAGCTGACATCAATTGCACTCAGCTCAGGAGCGTGTTGGCAGGAACAACTTAAGGGCACCAACGCGATTGGCACCGCGATTGTTGAAGCTAAACCCGTGACCATCATTGGTGAGCAGCACTTCATCCACCAGCATCGATTTATCAGCTGTTCAGCAAGCCCTGTGTTTGATCACCAAGGGAACATGGTTGGCGTATTGGACATTACCAGTGAGCAGCAACAGCACGACAGTTCGGTGCAGCTACTGGTTCAAAATATGGTTCAGCTTGTTGAAAACCAGCTACTGAGCCACATCCCACAAGGCACCACTCGCATCGACCTCGCATGTGAGAAATCGTTATTACACAGTGGTTGGCAAGGGATTGTAATAGCCAATGAAGCTGGGGAGGTGGTGGCACACAATCAGGTCGCCTCTCAACTATTGGATCAAACCTCGATCGTCGGTGAGAGTATCGATACCCTCTTCAACCGAACCTCATTAGACACGCCTTTTGTATTTGAGAAACAACACCTCAAACAACCAACCACCAAACGCACGCGCTCCATTTCAGCATCGTGTGATTTGCACCATGGCGAGCAACAAATCGAACACGCTTGGCAGCAAGCCAACAAGGTAATCGATAAAGGGATCAGTTTGTTGATCTTAGGAGAAACAGGAGTTGGCAAAGGCGAGTTTGTTAAAGCGCTGCACAAGCAAAGCCAGCGTAAGTCTTCGCCCTTGGTAGCGGTAAATTGTGGCGCGCTGCCTAAAGACCTTATCGAATCTGAACTGTTTGGTTACGCGCCGGGCGCCTTTACGGGAGCAAGCCACAAGGGCTTCCAAGGTAAGATCCGTCAAGCAGATAAAGGGATTCTATTTCTAGATGAGATCGCCGACATGCCTTTAGAAGCTCAGTGCCGACTACTGCATGTTCTGCAAGACAAATCCGTGGTGCCAGTTGGTTCTAATCAAAGCTATCAAGTCGATTGTCAGATCATCGCTGCAACTCACAAAAACCTCGAGCAGTTAGTCGCAACAGGTGAGTTTAGGCAAGACCTGTATTACAGACTCAATGGCTTAGCCTTCACCTTGCCAAGCCTACAACACCGACAAGACAAGCACGCTTTAATCGAGCACATTCATCGTAAATACGCCGAAGACGAACAGACAATCTGCCCGCACTTGATGAGCTTACTGTGCGCCTATTCTTGGCCGGGTAATATCCGCGAATTAGACAACTTACTTAAGGTTGCTGCTCTATTAGCAAGTGATGAACCCCAACTCACACTCGAGCATGTGCCCAGCCACCTTGCTCAACATCTCACGTCATTAGCACACGATAATCAGCATCAACTCACGCCTCCTAATACCACCAAAGGTACAGCTAATAACGATTTAAGAAGTACCGTTGAAGAAACCTTGCTGCAAACCTATCAAGCCAACCAAGGCAACATAAGTAAGACTTCGAGAATACTCGGTATCAGCCGCAATACCATTTATCGAAAATTGAAAAGCTTGGGAATCCTCCAATAGGAAGATGAACCTAAGCTACTCAGAACCCAGCTCCACAAGTTGATTGAGCACTTCTTTATCCAATACCGGGTGATGCTTGGTCGCTAGGATCAGCACAATATCGACCGAAGGCAACGGTGGCATATCATCGAGGATTCTCAAATCTGAAGTCACGCTCAGCTTACCCATCGCGCCAATGGCTAATCCAGCTTTAACGATCGCTCGCTGCGCTGAAGCAGTATTGCTACACGCCAATAACTGATAAGGCGTGCCCTGCTTGGTTAAGCCATTCACTGCCGCGGCGTGGTACTTACAATCGGTCTGAAACAAGGCTAATGGCACTGGTTTAGACTCATCGAACACATAATCAGGGCTGCTTATCCATACTCCGATATCATGAGTGAGCCAGTAACCCTCTTCACTATCGGGCGCTCGGGTGACAATCGCCGCATCAAGCCTGCCGTCATCCAACCACTCTCTCAGCGTAATGCTGGGCAGGCTGAATATTTGGATTGAACAGGTGGGTTCTGCTTTCTGCAACAGGCGAATCACTTTCGGCAGAATGGTGTCGTTGTAGTCTTCAGGGCAGCCGAGTCGCAGAGGTTGTTTGTCTTCATAACGCTTTACTTGCTTGAGGGCGGTGTTGTGGAGGGCGACCAACTGTTCGGCATGAGAACGCAGCGCTAAGCCAGCTTCAGTCAGTATTAAATTACGTCCTTCTTTCTGGAAAAGAGTGACGTTGAGTTCTTCTTCCAACTTACGCATCTGAGCACTGAATGCCGATTGGGTACGATTTATCTGTTTCGCTGCACGAGTGAAACTACTGGTTTCCACAAACGCGAGAAAGCCTCGCAAAGCATCAATATCCATATTGAAATCACCACCCATCGTTTTTATTAATGTATTGCATCAAAATTATCCGTTAGTGCTCCGCAATACAATCCCCTAAGCTCAAAAGCATACTCACCAAACGCAAGGAAGCAACGATGCAGCTTTATATTGGAAACCAGAACTACTCAACTTGGTCACTGCGCGCATGGCTAATATTCGACAACTACAACCTGAGTACAGAAGTCATCAAGCTCAAGCTATTCACCTCTGATTTTTACGACACTCTGGCGAAAGTGACGCCAACGGCCAAGGTTCCAACCCTAGTTGATGGTAATGTTGCGGTGTGGGATTCATTGGCGATTCTCGAATACGTTAACGATGCCTATTTGGACGGTGCAGCGTGGCCTAGCTCAGTGAAAGAACGCGCCCATGCCCGAGCAATTTCCGCCGAGATGCACTCTGGGTTCTTTGCCGTCAGAAATGAAATGCCGATGAACTGCCGCGCACAACGAAAGCTCACACTGAGTGAAGACGCACTGAAAGACATCGCTCGTATTGATGCAATATGGTCTGCACAAATGGAACAATACCCAGAGGGATGGTTATTTGGTGAATGGTCGATTGCCGATGCGATGTTTGCACCCGTCGCATTGCGCGTAGAAACCTATGGAATACAACTTTCCGAAAAGGCATCGCAGTATCAACAACGTGTGCTTAACAGTCCATCAATACAAAAATGGCTGGCAGAGGCAAGCTTAGAAACCGATGTGGTTGAAGAAGATGAGGCGGGCAAGCCAGTATAAAATACAAGACACCCTTCCAAAGCTCACTAGTCTGTGAGCTTTTATCTAAACCTTATTAATTTGGTCGATTGTGATCGCCTAATCACAATGTGCAGATGTGATTGTTTATATTCAAATAAATTCAAATAGTTAAGATAAACATCATGTTACGAGCAACGATCGCATTACTCAGTATTACTAGCTTCGCCGTATCTGCCTACGTCCCTCTTCCTTCTGGAGAAGAGTGGCTCAATCATGCTACTGAAGGGCTTGCACCTTATTGGTTAATGCCTAGCGCTCAAGGGGATCCGATAGGCAACTTCCCTACTTTCCGCTGTGATGACGGTACCTTGCTCGATGTTTCCGATGTATGCCCTGAACTGAACAAAGGCTGGATCACGCCACACTTTGGCAAAGAGTTTACGCGGATGAAGTCACGTCAAACTTATGCCTATGGCGTGCTCTACCACCTTAGTGGCGATAAGCAGGCTTTAGCGCTTGCCAAGCAAGGAGCCTACTACATCATTGATCAGCTAGAAGATAAGCAAAACGGCGGCTTTATCGGCTACACAAAAGAGGGAAAAGTAGGCCAGAATTGGCAGCAGCGTACTTCTCAAGATCAAGCGTATGCATTAGTTGGCCTTGCCATGTATTACTACCTGACTCAAGACAAAAAGGTAGAAGAAGCACTCATCGCACAACAAGCTTTTATCTTTGATAAATATCGACTTAGCGACAACAGCGGTCTTGCTTGGGTACTTGCGGATGGTGAAGATGGCAAAGCCACACAGCGTGAACTGGTCGCGCAACTTGATCAGATTAACGGTTATATGCTGTTAGTCGCTCCCCTGCTAAAAGAGCCCACCAAGACAAGATGGCTTGATGATCTAAGTTGGCTGACACAAACCATGGTCGAGCACTACCACTCTGAAGATGAACAACGCTTCTACGGGGCCATTCACAGCAAAGCCGCCAAGATGCCGAATGCTAATCACAACGATTTTGGGCACACCATCAAAGCGTATTGGATGACTTACCTTACAGGCCAAACATTGAATAACTCTGAATGGAAAGAGTTTGGCATCAAAGGGATGAAACACACTCTCGTTCATGCGCAATATCAGAAAAATTTCGTGAGTGTATCCCAATATTATGGCGAAGAACTTCAGAAAGCGTGGAAAGGACAAGAGATAACTGGCTGGCAAATCAGACCAAACACAAATTGGGCTTCATCATGGGAATGGGCGGAGCTTGATCAAGCAGCAATGACGGTTTCACTTGTCGATGGTTCAATGAAAGACGTCCTGCAATACACCCTACCGACCTTTCATGATGTATGGGTCGACCATAAATACGGTGGTGTCGGGCTTGACCCAAAACGCACCAAAGCTTTCCATTGGGGCAACGGTTATCACCAATTTGAACATGCGCTGATTGGCTATTTGTTCGCTCAGCAAGTTGACGCGAAGCCAGCAGTATTGCATTACGCAAGGCCGACCAACAGCGAGGTGCCAATGGAACCGTATTACTATCAAGGCGATGTGGTGGAGCTATTGAATAAAGATGACGGAACGCAGAAGGTCAGTTTCAATAACATTCGACCTTAGCGTTGGTTGTTTGTTCTAAATGGACTTGAGATTCAGGGCTACGGGGAATGGACAAGGTCAAAGAGTTAGCACAATAGTGATGTCGCAGACCAAACAAAAGCCGCTGTTGATCAGCGGCTTTCTTGATGGAGATAAGCGGAGGTTAGTTGTCCAACCCTTTAATTGGGTTCATCGAGTGATAAACGGTGTTCACGTCACCAGTCATCGACAATGAACTCAAGTCATCAATGAAGAAACGGCTGGTCATTGTGTGCTTACCGCCATTGATAAAGATTTCGATCACTGACTTATCAACATAAACCTCGATGGTTTGCTTGGTGCTCAACCTCGGTGCTTTTCTCACTGAGCCAAACTCTTCCGCGTAGAGCTGAGACATCTTACTGCGATCAAGCATGAACTCCTTTTCTGTAGCACTGAACACGATGTTATCACCCGCAACGTTAGCAAGTGTAAACTCAAACTCGTCAGTATCCGTTTCGAGCTCAACCATGAAGCTGGTTGTATCCAATTCAAGAGCATTTTCAACCACCACAGCTTCACCCTGTAGCGCTTTCAATTCAGGTAAAGCAGACTGAACAAGATAGCCATCTTGGATTTGAAGTTCGCGTGGTAACGACAACATGCCCGCCCACTGATACTCATTAGATGGTGTATCAATCTCAGGCAGACCAATCCAAGCAATCAGAATACGGCGGTCTGTATCATCTAAATAAGTCTGTGGTGCATAGAAATCGAAGCCATAATCTGGCTGCGCAATATCTTGGTGGTTTTCCAGTTCTACCGAATCGAGATTTAAGCGGTCACCGACGATATAAGCCACCGAGTAGATATTTTTGAAATCGTATGGATTTTCGCTAGACACACCTTGTGGAGAAAACAGCATCACCGACTGATTCTCTATTTCAAAGAAATCTGGGCATTCCCACATATAGCCAAGGTTGTTGTAACGAGTTTGAATTGGACCTTTGTGCTGCCAATTCATCAGGTCTCGGCTGCAATATAGCGCCATAGAGCCAGTATTTTGAGGCGTTTGAGCACCCACAACCATCAGATAATCGCCGCCCTGTTTCCACACTTTTGGGTCTCGGAAATGTTCGGTGTAGTGATCGTTTTCGATAACCACGCCGTGCTTTTCTATTTTGCCGTCAGCAGACATCTTGGCAAAACATTGAGTTGGCACTCGCAACCAATTTCCATCGCGCTTGTTACCTGTAAAAAACAACAATGCATTGTCGTTTTCAACCAATGCACCACCAGAGTAAACACCGTGAGAGTCGTAATCTTGGTCTGGGTGCAAGCCAATACCGTGGTCTTCGAAATGAACGAAGTCTTTGGTAGAAAGGTGGTACCAGTACTTCATACCATGGACGGGGCCAACTGGCGTCCATTGGTAAAATAGGTGGTGTTCACCATTAAAGAAACACAGACCATTCGGATCATTAAGCAGACCAAACTTAGGCGCAATATGGTAGCTTGGATAGCCAGAGTCTTGTTTGCGAAGCTCTACCATCGCATCAATACTCTCTAGAGAAATATCTTCTATACGGCGATATCTTTGCTCTACTGTCCAGTTCGAGTTCAAACTCATACACTCTCCTCTACGGCATTCGTATTTGAAGAGTCTTTTTGAATAAACTGAGTAAGAGCTTCTTGCGTTGGAAGTGCGGTCATTGCGCCTTTTTGCGTGGTCGCCAGTGCACCACACCCATTCGCCCACTGAATTGCAGAATCGACGACTTGTTGATTGTTCCACTCATCATCTTGAGAAAGCTTTGCAAGCAAACCGCCAACAAAAGCATCGCCTGCACCCGTGGTATCCACTGGCGTCACTGAGCGACCTGAAATCAACACACCTTGGTTTTCAAATACTCGCCAAACGCCTTTCGCGCCCTGCGTAACCAGAACAAGCGTGTTGTTAAGATCTGCAATGTTAGCCAAACCTTGTTCCATCGAAGTTGAATCGGTTAAGAAATCCAGTTCTTCTTCTGAGAATTTAACCACATCAGCCAATTCAACCGCTTTCATGACCACAGACTTAATTTCAGATGGGTTTTGCCACACTTCATCACGAAGGTTTGGATCGAAGCTGATGTAACCGCCCGCGGCTTTCATACGTCGGATCGCTTCGAAGGTACTGCTTCGGCTTGGTTCATTAGCCAAAGAGATCGAGCAGACGTGTAGCCACTCGTTTTTCTTAAATTCGGGAATGTCTTCAACAGACATAAACTGGTCGGCACTTGGCTTAACCATAAACGTAAAGCTACGCTCGCCTTGGTCATCAAGATCGACCACCACGGTTGACGTGCGTTGTTCAGGGTCCTTCACCAAACGCTCGGTATTCACACCTTCCTTTTGCAGAGTCACTTCCATAAAAGTGCCAAACGGATCGTTACCCACTCGGCCGAAAAATGCGCTTTTGCCTAAAAGGCGAGAAATCGCTACCGCGGCATTAGCAGGAGCTCCGCCCGGACATTTCAATAATGTCGAGTCAGACTCCGGAATGAGGTCGACGACGGCGTCTCCAGTTACCCAAACTTGATTCATCTTTCTTACCTTAAAACTGAAAATCATGACAACCGAAAGCAGTAGCAACCGAAAGCAAGGTGAAACTTCACGCTGTCATGTAAAAATATAAAAAGGCTAGCTAAGCCAAATCACCTAGCTAGCACCCCAAAGCTTAGGAAATGAAGTGAAAAGGGGGGCTTCACTTCTAGGGATAAACGTTAAGCTGTTGTTTTAATGTTTTGCTTGCTGCTCTCACGTAAACCTAAAACAACGGTCAGAGCAAAGGCAGTCACGAACGCGATAATCATACCTACCACGTAGTAGCCAATTTTTTCCGGCGATATTGAGATGATGCCAGGAATACCCGCCGCCCCCAATGCTTGTGCTTTCACATTGAACATAGTGATAAACGCGCTTGAAACCGCAGCTGCACAAACCGCAGCAATGAATGGGTAGCGAAGCTTCAAGTTCACACCGAACATTGCAGGCTCAGTAATACCAAGCAAACCGGTCACACCAGAAGGAATCGCGATACCTTTCATTTTCTTATCTTTACTCATGAAACCAACCGCCAGTGCCGCTGCACCTTGTGACACGTTAGACATCGCCGCGATAGGGAAGATAAACGTACCACCAGTTGTTGCAATATCCGCAAGCAACTGAGTTTCAATCGCGATAAAGCTATGGTGCATACCAGTAATAACAAACGGCGCATAAATCAAACCAAACACCGCACCGCCAATGAAGCCAGCACTGTTGTATAACCAATTTAGGCCGTCACCAAGCAGGAAGCCGATATCACGAGTAAATGGACCAACAATCGTGAATGTTAACAAACCAGTTATGAAAATCGCCAATAGCGGCGTTAGCAAGTTATCCAGAACCGAAGGAATAACTTTACGCAGCCCAAGCTCAACTTTCGCTAGAATAAACGCAGAAACAAGAACGGGTAGTACTGAACCTTGATAGCCTACTTTCTCGATTTCGAAACCTAAAATGTTCCAAACCGGAATGCTGCCCGACACTGATGCGCCACCGAAGCCCCAGCCGTTAAGCAAGTCTGGGTGAACCATCAACATACCTAAAGCCGCGCCAAGGTATGGGTTACCACCAAACTTCTTACTCGCTGAAAATGCTAATAAAATAGGTAAGTACACAAAAGGAGCATTAGCAAATGTATTGATCATGTTTGCTAAGTCGGTCAAACCCGGATTAGCGTCGATTAAAGATTTGCCATCAATGAATAAGCCTTGAGCCGTCAATAGGTTGTAGATACCCATCAACAAACCACCAGCAACAATCGCCGGAATGATTGGTACAAAAATATCAGACAGGCCTTTCACCGCGCGTTGCAGGATATTTTGGTTGTCAGCACCTGCAGACGCCACATCGTTGGTCGACATTTCCGTCATTTCAGTCAGCTTAGCCAACTCAGCATAAACTTGGTTTACGATGCCTGAGCCAAAGATGATCTGATATTGACCTGCCACTTTAAACTGGCCCTTAACCCCTTCTAGGTTATCAATCGCCTGTTCATCAATTTTATCTTGGTCTGCAACCGCAAGACGCAGACGAGTCGCGCAGTGTGCGAGTGCGGTGATATTACTTTTACCACCTAATAGAGAAAGCAGCTCTTTTGCTATTTTTGGATAATTCATTACATACCCCATTGGATTATCATTTGAGCTTTTGAATTTTCGGGAACGTTTGCAAAACAAATTTTTGCCTAGAAATAACAAATGATCAAAGATAACTGCTCAATAGTGTGAGAATGATCTTCAAATTATCTCCCTAGGATAAGAAGACAGGGTTAAAATCCCCTAATAACAGGTAAATTTGATGCTCTGTTTGCAAACAATCCCAAAACTAAAATTACAATTGGATAATGAATAATGGCTAGTCTTCATGATGTCGCTCGTCTCGCTGGAGTTTCCAAGTCGACGGTTTCAAGAGTAATCAATGATGAGTATGGCGTAAAAGACGCGACCAAGGTGAAGGTGCGTAAAGCGGTTGAAGAGTGTGGCTATCTCCCAAACCAAGTCGCTAAAGACTTAAAGTCCCAAAAAACCAACCTGGTTGGCGTGATTGTTCCTAGGGTTTCTTCCCATGCCACCTCTCAGGGTGTCGATGGTTTAACCGCCGTCTTAGAGCAAGCGGGCAAGCATGTATTATTAGCGAGCACACACCAAACACACCATAAAGAACTTGAATATATTCAGATATTTAACCAGAAGCGTGTTGAAGGCATCATCCTGTACGCGACCCACCTCGACAACCAATTAGTCAAAGCGATTCAAAGCTCTGCCGTACCCGTGGTATTGGTTGGTCAAGACGGGTCAATGTTTAACATCCCAAGCATTGTGCACGACGACACTCGCGTAGGGTTTGAAGCGGGTAATCGCCTCATAGCGAAAGCTTGTAAGCATATGGGATTCATCGGTGTGCAAGGTGATGATATTGCGGTTGATAAGATGAGATCGGAAGGCTTCGCTCAATCGCTTCAATTTAACGACCTCACACTGCAATTTCACGCCCGTGGCGACTTCACCATAGAATCAGGTTACCAACTGGCGAAGCAGTATCTCAAGGAGCACACCAAGCTCGACGGCCTATTCTGCGCCACTGACCGTATCGCAATCGGTGCGATCAGAGCAATTCAAGAAGCGGGCCTCGTTCCAGGAAAGGATGTCTTGGTACTCGGCGTGGGTGATGATGAACTTGCTTCAGTATGCACACCAACGCTGTCTACGTTTAACTATGCGTTTGATAAAGCGGGAGAAAATGGAGCCAAGCTGCTACTCGACCGTATTGAGAAAAAAGGCTTTGAAATGAGCAAGATGGTGTTGACCTTCACCACTATTGACCGAGAGTCTTGCTAGCGATTTATTTCAGAGATCAGGTTATCCCAAGATAAAAAATGCCAACCTTCGAGTTGAAACGATAAGGTTGGCATTTGGTGATGCGACTATCACATCATGAGTAACACTCTCTATCTAAACGATATATCAAGCAATTAGAACCAAGTTTCCATCTGCAGTGCAAACAGAACCTCGCCGCCCTCTCCCATCGTTGCAGCATCTGCTTCAGTGCTAATCGAGTAACCATTCAGGTCTTCACTCCAATCCACATAGCTCACAGCGAAACGCAGTTCAGGCCTATCAAAGAAACCAGTGCTAGTTGAAAGCTTCAGTGTTGGTGCAACTGTCGCTTTGTAGAAACCGCCGCTCGCTTGCTCTGTCGAGTTGTCTAAATCCATGTATTGCAATGAACCTTCGTAAACCATCTCAAAGTTCTCTGTAAACTCTTGAGCTAATCGAACGTTTAAAGAAGCCCATGTGAACTCGTCATTCTTCTTCAAACGGTCTTGGCTATGCTCTGCCATTAATGCAGGTGCTAAGCGCCAGTTGTCGCCAATGCGAGTGACACCGTAGCTAAACAGGCGAACGGCTTTCGCGTCATCCAGTAGATCACCATTTGAACCGATGCCTTTTAGCTCTGCACCTAGGCCACTACCCACTAACATACCCGTTTTAGAGAAGCCTTCGCTCAGACCAAAGAAGTTGTCTCCATGGTACGCAAACATTGCGTGTACACCGCTTTCAGCTGCGCCATTTAGGCGGCTATCGTTGTCTGCTGAGGTCATACCGCTCAACATCACTTGCCATTGGCCAATACGGTTATTCATGGTTGCAATGTAGTTTTCTACATCTGTTGACGAGCTATCAATCTCACCAAAATCTCGGCCATAAATAGAGAAATTCGCTTTCCAGTTGTCGCTCATCTGAACGTCATAAACGCCCGCACCAGTACCTGATAAGAAGACAATATCCGAATCGAAAAAGTGAATATCAAAGTTGTCGCGATCGAATCGTTTACCCGCCCAAAACGTTGCTTCAGAAAACGCTTCAGATTCAGAGAACATGCTCAGACGGTTCAGTTCTGAATACACTTGTCGCACATTCAACTGGCTTTCGCTGGCAGTCCACTCGTTATTTGTCTCAGTACTGTCGGCCAACATGATGCGAAACAAAGCACTAGAGCCATCGTCTGCAAATCGCTTATGAATCAAGTTCGCTTCAACGTAATGATCATCTTCAACACCAAGACGTCCAATTGGAGCTCCAATGGCACCCGCCGCTGTCATGTAAGGACCAGTACCTGTCGCGCCGTTTAGGTCGTCGTTGATCAATAACCCAGAGCGAGCATAGCCGTGAAACTCAAACGAAGAAGCCTTTTCATTGGCCTCGGTAGAGACCTGCTCTGTTTGTGCAACCCTTTGTTCTAATTCATTAATACGTTGCTCTAATGCTGCAACGTCTTCACTTGCTAATACCGATGTAGTCATTAGCCCCATTGTTACAGCAACCGCTAAAATGTGTCGTTTCATTCTGATGTTCTCACGTTAATTGTTTTGGATTATCTGCAAACGTTCCCAAAATAATTCGTAAGCACATTTCGGCTTATACTTTTGATGTATAAGCTCTATATCGAAGAAGAAATAGAAATCAGTCGTGTTGATTACTTCACTTTTGTATCTGAGTGGATGATAGATCGATAATTTCGGGAACGTTACCGAAAATGCATAATTCTGATAACTTTGTCACAAGTGAAATTGATTAATGGGCGAAAAATAGTGTATCGCGCACATTGAAGCCTTTATCAAGGTCGTCGATAAGCTAGAGTCAGTTACGAACAAAGCGTGATGAAACACACAATAACCACCACCTTTAACTGATGAATAACTCGATTATCGAAGGTGAACACGGTTTTGTTCAATCTAATAAATGACGATCGAATCATAAAAGGGAAGTTAGAAATGAATCCAGATACTTATGAAAGCTTCCAATAAAAAAGCCAAGTTGAACCTTAGTGATCAACTTGGCTTTAAATGGCTCAATGAATGCTTTCTAGCGCGTTGTAACGTCACAAAAGTAGAGATTATTTAATTGGATAATGTCGCTTTAAAAACGCAATCACATGCGGTACATACTTATCGGTATCAAAAATTGGAGCACTATGACCAACACCCTCCTCGATAAACAGCTGATTCTCAATGCCGTACTTGTCCAAAGCATGTTTGAGGATCTGGCTTTGCGCTAAAGGCACTCGCTTATCCAGTGTTCCATGGAACTGAATGTAAGGCGGAGCATCACTGTTTATATAACTGGTCGTTGAAGCTTGTGCCGCTAGCTCTGGTACTTCACTCGGGATATCACCTAAAAAGCGTGACACCGACGACTTTTTACTGGTTGGTCTGTTCCCTTTATTACCTAGTTCCAGAAGGTCCGTCGGGCCAAAAAAGCTTACAACTCCAGCCACTCGATACTTAGGTTCTGAGTAAAAGCTAATGTCACCGTGCGTATTACTTGCGCCGACCAATCCCGCTAAATGACCACCAGCTGAACGCCCCATCATAACCACGTTATCGGCGGCAAGATTGTACTTGTTAGCATGGTCATGAAGATAGTTAATAGCATCATTAATATCCGCGACTGGTTTTGGGAAAGTTGCTTCGCCACTTAAACGATAATCGACCGCAGCCAACGCATAACCTTCATCCAAAACAGAATTAAGCAACAACGGGTTTTTAGTCGGAATATCGTCTTTAGTGCCACGCTTCCACGCACCGCCATGTACCCAAACGAGCAACGGATATTTTCCATCAACCTTTGCTTCTGTTTTGGGAAGGTAGAGATCAAGCTTGATCTCTCGTGCTTCTACCGTCTTAAACAAGATGTCCTTTTCTACTGTGTATACCGCATTAGCATTAGCATTAGCATTAGCATTAGCATTAGCATTAGCATTAGCATTAGCATTAGCATTAGCAGCCGATAATCCAACAAATGAAAGCATCAGTAATTTTGTTATCTTTTTCATTATGAACCTCTTATCTAGAATGACGCTTCTGCTGCTAACCAGTAACGACGACCATCTTCAACGTAGCCAAACTCTTCGTAATCGGTTTGTTCTTCAAATAGGTTGTAGATACCAGCCATCACCTTAAGGTTCTTTTGCACATACCAGTTGGCACCTAAGTCAACATAAGTAATTGATGGCGCTTCGTATTGTGTTCTTGAACTACTCGTTGTCGGTTCTGACTCTTTGCCACGGTATGTCACTCGCATCCAAGATTGGACATCATCACGTACTTGCCAATCTGCATTTACGGTAACTAAATGCTCAGGAACTTGTGTTAGTGGCTTACCCTCATCTTCACCAGACTGCTTCTCAGTATGTGTATAGGTATACGTCGAACCGACAGAAATCGCCTCGGTAATGCCTTTATTTATCGTGTATTCAGCACCGTAAGTAATCGCGTCTTCAATGTTCACGTAGGTAGAATCACAACCACGTCGGCCACAGTTAGTGCTCAGCTCTTTCTTGTCGATCTTGTCTTTAAAGTCACTGTAGAACACGGTGAAGTTCGAGCTTAAATCGGCATCGCCAACAAAGTACACGCCCATTTCACTGTCCACTGACGTCTCGGCTTTTAGATCAGGATTACCGTAAACCGAGCAGTCGCCACCACAACTTTCTTGCGCCCAACCCGCTTCCATCTCAGTTAAGCCTGGTGCTCGATAACCCGTTGAAACACCGCCTTTCACTGTCCAATATGAGTCGACACTCCACACACCATAAACGCGAGGGCTCAGATGAGACTCGAACACGTCATTTTGATCAAATCTGAGGCCAGTTGTTAGAGCAAAAGAATCGGTGATGTACCATTCATCTTCCGCAAACAGTGACCATTGGTTATTTTTGAAGACATGATCTTCTGCAGAATCTGTCAGCTCCTGACGTGTATAGTTGAAGCCGATAGTTAGGTAGTGCGCCTCAAGCACAGGCATAGACCATTGTGAGTTCAGAGTCAGGTTTTCCACTTCCATTTCTCCGCCTTCATTCTCAACCGTTTCATTGTTGATGTATGAAGTGCCCGAGCCCCAGTCGTAGTTGCCTGAGTGAGATAGGCCCAATGATTGACGATTGTTCACACGCTCAGAATCTGTGGTTTTCGATTTTCCATCCGTCGTCACTCGTTCTTGATCGTGATAGGTGTAATCAAACGAGAAAGTATCGTCATCCGTAGGCGTCAAGTGTAGTGCGCCACGGTAACTCTCTAATGTTTTGCCTCCGTATCCGTAAAGAATCTCATCTTCCTTACGCTCTTGATATAAACCAGAGAAAGAAGCACTCAACAAGCCATCAATAAGAGGGCCCGCTAGATGCACTTGGCTTTGATATGAATTGCCCGAGTCTGAGTTCTCTTGCAGTGTTGTTTCACCACGTACGCTGCCATACCACTCTTGATAATCTTTACGAGTGATAATGTTGATCACACCGCCAATCGCGTCTGAACCGTAAAGCGTCGACATTGGGCCACGCACGACTTCAACTCGCTCAATCGCGCTTAGAGGTGGTAGCCAATCTTGCTCAAAGCCACCACTGCTGTTTTGTTGTGTTTCACGGCCAGACTGCTTGCGTCCATCGACCAAAATCGCCGTGTATTCTGCAGGCATACCACGTATTGAAATATCTTGGCTCGAACCACCACCTGTCACTATCACACCAGGTACATCACGCAGCGCGTCTGTCAGATCTTTATACGATCGGTTTTCCAGCTGCTCACGAGTAATCACGCTGATCGACGCTGGCGCTTCAGTGACAACCTGCTCATAACCAGCTGCTGTCACAACCATGGTTTCCATAGTCGTCGCTTCAATGGTCAAAGCTTCGGTATCAACTTGATTTACTTGTTCGTTAGCAAAGCCCATCACAGGGAATACAAAACACGCAGCAGCTATAGACTTAGAAAGGGGGGAACGAGTAAACGTTTGAATAGTGTTCATCTTGGCTCTACTTAAATTGAGATTGTATTTAATAATCATTCTCAATTAGAGCGGCGTAAATCATTCGCTTCAAGCATAATGCTATCGCCAAAATAGAATATCGCTATCCGCCAGACGGATAGTTACCTTCATCTTATGCTTGATATGAAACTGATGATGTTGCGAATAACGGCTCTCAAATCACTCAGACTTCGGTGCTTACTTAACTAGAAGTCACTCTCTTTTAAGAGTACGTATCTTTGCCTACATAGAGGTCTTTGAATATTTCACGTACCCATTCACACATCGGGTCATCATGAAATCGCTTGTGCCAGTACAAATAAACTTCTTGAAAGCTCAAGTGGAGTTCTTCTGGGACTTCTCTGGTGATCAGGCGGGGATCATGACACGCTGCTTCTGCAAAAGGTGTTGGAAGGTGAAAGATGATGTCGGTTTCAGCAGCAATACTTGGCGCCGAGCTGAAGTTACCCAACTGCACAGGTGCAGACAGGCGCTGCTTTTTATTGGCTAAACCGAGTTCTTGGTATTTGTGTTCGAAAGAAAGCCTTTTCTCACCTTGTAGAGAGACTTGGCCAAAATCATATTCCGCCAGCTTTTGTGGGGTCAGAGTTTCATTCGCCAATGGGTGCTCTCGGCTCATCAACAAACGGAACGTGCGCTTCGCCACTGTCATACGATAGATATTTTGCTCAGCAGAAGGCGGCTGATGCGAAGATAAGGCAAAGTGCACATCACCTGCGACCAAGGCTTCGAAATGACGCTTGGGCGCAGAATCTAAACTCACGATCATGTTCGGCGCTTCTTTGCGGATCTTAGCGATCACCTTGGGCATTAAGGTATTAATTTGAGGCAGTAAGCCATAAAATTTCACAGTACTATCAACCTTGCTTGGGTCAAACGACTGCTTATGAACCAACTTTTCCAGGTTAGTAATAACGGTGTTGATATCGTTTTTAATCGACTCTGCTTTTGGGGTCAGCTCATAGCCATACTTCTTACGTACCAGCAGCTCATCATCAAAGAAGGTACGCATTTTTTGTAGCGTACGACTTACCGAAGACTGGCTCATGTTCAGAGACATTGCGGTATTAGAGACGTGTTTTTCTTCGAGTAAATGCTTAAGAACGAAAAGAAGATTCAGGTCAATCTGGGAGAGGTTCATGAGTGCGTCACCAAAATAATGAGGGCATCGTTGAGACAATACGCCGCGCTCAAACCACGGCAATGCATATCAATGATTGGGGTTCAAGATACCGAGTTAACGGCTCTGCGAGCATGATTTAAAGTTCAATAGAAAAACGACTAAATCAAAAAATAGAAATAGAGATCGCTACTTTCTCTTACCCTGCTCCACCAACTTTTCATTCCATGCCGTATTGCCGTCACGCTTAGTCACGTCATACTCTGAACAGAACTGAGATATGGTCATATTGTTATCGCCAGTGGCAAGCTTGAGAGCCAACTGAACTTGTTGAAGCTTGCTTTGCAGTCGCAAGATTTGACCAGCATTTGGGCTTTTCTCTTTGGCGTATTTTAAAGCCGCATGCTTACGTTCTGCCGCGCCCGCTCGGCGATCTGCTTCTGATAACAGATACTTGAGTTGAGCAACACTCTTGCCTTTCTTGAAGGCAGGATCAAGCAACTCAACGCATTCATCAAACGATGGATCGATAACGTATGGGTCAACTTTATGAGCTTGTTGGCGCATCCATTCGAGTGCGAGTTTTTCATCTGACATAATTACATCTTTACCAAAGAAACAGCCCTATATGGTATCGCTCAATAGCAAACCGCTGCAATAACAAATTGAGTGACTTTACGCCTTTTTACACTGTGCCGATTGACTAATTTAACAATCACAGCTCCAATAGTTGGCTTTAACGCATCACAAACAGCTCTTCGTGGTAGTGCTTTTCAATATCAAATTGATAGGTGTCTAATTCTTTTTTCAGTGATGTAGAGAACAACTCCGGCCCGCAGAAATACATCTCGTACTCGTTGAGGTCGCCACATTGATTGACAATTCTTCCGGCGTTTAGCCGCGGTGAGTGCAAGGTATCTATCACGGTCAACTTCACACCAACCGCGTGTGCTAGGTGCCACAACTCATCGATTAATTGCTTATCAACACCGCGAGTACAATAAAACAGTTGAATACGAGGATGATCTCGTTCTGTTTTGAGCGCTTCAAGTGTTGCAAAAAACGACGCTATCCCGACACCACCAGCAATCCAAATTTGTGGCTTGCTTAGGTCAAAATAAAGTCGACCATAGGGTCCTTCAACCGTAACCGCATCGCCCGCTTTCACTCGTTCATATAGGCCATTAGTAAAATCACCCAGCTCTTTGATCAAAAAGCGCAGCTCTGGATCATCACTGCCAGAAACAATGGTAAACGGATGCGGGTCTTCATTACCGAAACGCAAGTACGCAAACTGCCCAGCTTTGTGACCTTGCCAAGATGCCTCCGGTTTTAACACCAGCTCCATCACTTCAGCTTGTGGAAAATAGCGAGTCGAGATAATCGTCGCTGAGTGACGATTACGACGCCCAACCAAGCCCAACAAACTGTAAATCGCTGCGATAGACCCAGCCAAAGCAAATGCCACAGTTAGATAATAAATAGGTTCTCCCCAATACGCTCGTTTAAGCAGGATTACTGAGTGGAAAGCGATAAACAGGTACGCAACCGACATCAGACGGTGCGACAATTTAAACGGTTTGTACTTCACTGCCGCCCATAGTGACGCCACCAGTAAAATGAGCAACAAGTAGAAGCCCCACTCGCCAATACTCTGAGCAATACCGCGTAATTCATTGACCCATAACTCCCATCCAGTCAAAACAGCTTGCGGCCCTGAACCATCGTGTCGAACAGGCTTATCTAACACACCAGACACCACCAATGACTTAGGTATTTGGTACCACAACCAGTGTGTCACACCCAGTGCAACACCACCGATACCGAGCCATTTATGGACTCGATATGCTTTATCCATACCTTTCAGCCAATTCTCAACCATAGGCAAACGCATCGCCAAGATCATTGTGATGGACATTAAAACCAGAGACAAAATACCTGAGTACTGAATCATGGCTGAGCGCCATTCAAAGACATCGCTTGAAGCGAATAATTGCGGTTCCATCGCAAACCAAAAGGCTGACATTGTGGCAATCATTGCCCAAATGATATTGCGGACTGTTTCCATTTGTTAACACTCATAAAGACGACATCATTACTTTAGCTCCTGTGATGTAAAGGGACGTCAACGTACGTAAATCTATGCAAAGGATCTCGTTCATTGTGCTGTAGCAGAGATAAAAGAGACAAACTGCCCACGGCCAATAAGCGCTCTTTGATCGATAAAAGCGGATTCTTCGTACATATAAGTCCGTTAGTGAGCATGCTCGAAGATAACAATAAATGAGAAGAAGAGAAGATATGAAGGACATGACCCTTTCTAAACAAGATATCCAAACAATGGACCCGCGCCACCGCATTCGTTTGGTTAACTCCCTATCTGGATTTAAAAGCGCCAACCTAATTGGTACTTGTGATAAACAGGGGCTTGAAAACCTTGCGATAGTGAGCTCTGTCATTCACCTAGGGTCTGATCCCGCGCTGCTTGGTTTTATTGTTCGCCCAGATAAAAGCCGACGTCATACGCTAGAAAACATCCTAGAAACTAAGTACTTCACCGTTAACAGCATTGGTGCTGACTTTGTTAAAAAGGCCCATCAAACCTCGGCTCGCTACCCTAAACCAGTCTCAGAATTCAACGCGGTCGGCTTAACGGCCTATTATGACGACACATTCCCCGCTCCCTTCGTCTTGGAGAGCAGTTTAAAGATAGGGTTAGCGTTCAAAGAACAGATAACAATCGAAAGCAATCAAACGCAAATGTTGATCGGTGAAGTTATAACGATTCACGCACCCAAACGCGCCGTGATGCCGGATGGCTACCTTGATTTAGAAGCGTTGGATTTGGTCACGGTATCAGGGCTTGATAGCTACCACGTAACTCAAAGACTGCACCGATTAAGCTATGCAAAACCACAACAGCCACTCTTTCCACTCACTCGTGAAGGTAACCCAACTTCATGGGAAGCTTTCGAACTCAATCTAAACTAATTTTGTTCGGCAATTTGCTATCAAAAGTGCTAACGTCCTTTAATTCCAAGAGATGCATCTCACACAGGCGCATCTCACTGAGCACACTATTCATTCTTACGTCTGTTTCCAAGGACCCTTTTGAAGTTAACTCACTTTAAATACAAAACGCGCGAAGGCCCAGACTACCGACATGGCGATCAGGTGTCATTCATGGACATCAAACAAACCTTCGGTATGGGCAGCATTCGTGTGGGTGCTTGGGTGACGAAAGAAGAAAAAGAGTTGGCCGCAAATCTGATATTCGATTCGCTAGCCGACTTGGCTTACATCTTGGCTTTGCCACCAGAAGCGATTGGCCTTCGCGGCACATTAGGCTTAGCGTTCGGCAGTGGCGGCAGAAAAGGCGTACAAGCACACTATGCCCCGAACCAACGAGAATTAGCCCTCGCGAAGAATGCCGGAGCTGGCGCGCTCGCTCACGAGTTTTGGCATGCATTTGACCACTATATCGCTGAGAAAGCGTTTGAGATTGGTGACACCTCCGGCCCTCGTAAGCAAATCTTGTTCGCCAGCGACTGTTGGTTGCACGATAGAAAAGTACGATCTCATCCATTAAACGAGAGTTTGATGTCACTGTTCGATGTCACACTGCTTAGCGACAATAACCTAGACAAACACGATTACGTGGCTCGCAGTGTTATTGCCGACAAGGCGATGTCTGCCCGTTACTTCTCACTACCCACAGAGATGATGGCGCGCGCTTTTGAATCCGTGATTGAATCGTGTTCCGATATCAAGAACGCTTATCTAGTGGATGGCACAACCAAGCCTGATATGTACCCCGTGTATCCGGATATGGCGCATCGAGAAGAGATATACCAAGCCCTGCAAGGTTACTTCGCACCATTAGGGCGATCTTTGAGTAAATAGCATTTTGAGTCAGTAACTCTCTGCATATTTACAATGAATGACATGTACCATAAGTTGATCATGTGTAAGCTCTGATATAACATGTACAACAAGCGGAACATGTAGAATAGTTAATTCATGAATGATTAACTATTCTGTGTATATAGAAAGATTAAACATATCCAAAAACAACAGGGTAAATAAGTGATGAATATTGTTTCTTTTACTGAGGCCAGAAATAGCCTTAAGTCTGTGCTCGATAGAGTGGTAGACGATTCTGATGTTACGGTAATAACCAGACGAGATTCAGAAGATGCAGTGGTCATGTCTCTTGATCATTTTAATTCAATGCAAGAAACCTTGTACCTAATGAGCTCGCCTAAAAACGCTGAAAGATTGGCTGAATCTATTGCTCAACTCGAAGCCGGAAATACAACCGTTCGAGAATTGAATAATGACGAATGATCGAAAGATTGTATTTACAGATAATGCTTGGGAAGATTACCTATACTGGCAAACCCAAGACAAGAAAACGCTCAAGAAACTAAATAAGTTGATTGAAGCCGCTAAAAGAACGCCCTTTGAAGGGATTGGAAAGCCGGAGCCACTAGTCGGCAACCTGTCTGGCTTTTGGTCAAGACGAATCGATGACAAGAATCGATTAGTGTATAAAGCAGATGACGATAACTTTTATATAATTGCTTGTCGTCACCACTATTAAAAGCAGTAAGCAGCACATAGAAAGGGCAGTAATGATCAGTTGGCCATCTTTGGTAAAACTCGACGGTGATGATGAGCTTATTTACGTCGCATCCGAACACGAATTTCAAGCAGAATGCTCAGACATGATCCTGGGTGAAGATGATTACCTCATTGATTCAGAGGGTAACAGCTACGCACTTCAATCGATATCAAATCAACTGGGTTTAGCTAAACGAGCTGAGCAGTATTCGGTTGAAAGCGTGACTAAACTGATTCGAAACCACGAGTTTCAAAAAGCTGAAGTGTGCCTGATGAAGATCCACTTCCTAACGATTGAAGAAGCGATTCAGTCTTTGGCTTTTGAGGCTCGCTAATACTGCTTAAGAGCTCGTATCAAAGCGAATCCCCAAGACAGATTAAACAAAAAC
>NZ_JBFRMM010000001.1:104365-151658 GCF_041470465.1 Vibrio sp. 10N.261.55.F4
GTTTTTGTTTAATCTGTCTTAGCTATCTCAAAGAAAGCTAATACATTAAGCGATAAAAATCTGTGCCAGAGCGTAGCCTAAACAACATGCGCCCACGACACCGATTAAACCCACCGACATGAATGAGTGGTTGAAGTACCACTTACCAATCTTGGTGGTGCCAGAAACATCGAAGTTTACTGTTGCGATATCTGATGGGTAGTTCGGGATGAAGAAGTAGCCGTAAACCGCTGGCATCAAGCCGATAAGCAGGGCTGGGTCTAGTCCTAATCCAAGCCCAACAGGCAGCATCATACGTGCAGTTGCTGCTTGAGAGTTCACCACAACCGATACGATGAATAGCGCTAGTGCGAACGTCCATGGGTAGTTAGTCACCATTTCCACGATGCCAGACTTGAACTGAGGCATTGCGTATTGGAAGTAGGTATCCGACATCCAAGCGATACCGAAGATCGCAATCGCCGCCACCATTCCCGATTTGAATACCACACCGTTTGGCACATCTCGCGGGTCAGTTTTAGTCGCCAGCAAAATGATACCGCCGAAGCAGAGCATCATCATTTGGATGATCACCGACATCTTGATTGGCTTGTCGCCGTCAACGATGGTTCTGATCTCAGGCACCATCGCCACGATAACAATCACCACAATCGACAATAGGAAAATCAAAACCGCATTACGAGCCGAGGTTGGCAGCACTTCATCCAAAGACGTCGCAGTAGTGCTTTCGATACGCTTTTTCCACTCAGGATCTTTTAGACGAGCTTGGTATTCAGGATCGTCGTTCAGTTCTTTGCCGCGTTTCAGGCTGTACAAAGAAAGCAAAAACGTACCAAACAGCGTTGCAGGCACCGTCACCATCAAAATGGAAAGCAGTGTAATAGAGTGTTGAATATCAGAAAGCTGCGCGAGGTAGTACACCACAGCGGCTGAAATTGGTGATGCCGTAATCGCCAACTGAGATGCCACCGACGCAGCTGCCATTGGACGCTCAGGACGAATACCGTTCTTCAATGCCACATCGCCGATGATTGGCATGATTGAGTAAACCGCGTGGCCAGTACCCAATAAGAAAGTCATCGAGTAAGTCACGAACGGTGCTATCAAGGTGACGCGTTTCGGGTTCTTTCTCAGTACCCTTTCCGCAACTTGCAGCATGTATTTCAAGCCTCCCGCCGCTTCTAAAATCGAAGCACAAGTCACAACAGCGAGGATGATCAACATGACAGTGACAGGTGGAGACGTTGGTGGCATCTTGAAGACAAACACCTCGATAACCAAACCAATACCAGAAACAACACCTAAGCCAATACCACCATACCGAGACCCGATATAAAGTACGACTAATAAAAATAGAAACTCAAAATACAACATAAGCAACCCTGCTAAAAATATGGACTAATGATATTTTGTCTCTAAGCTCAGCCATTTACTTATTGCTTGGTCACACTATCATTAAAGGCTACCGCAAATTGTTTTTTATAAGATTATGGTCACGCTAACAAGCCTGTAAGTTTATGAAATGTAATAGTAAAACAAACACCCGACCTCGATTTGTTATGTATAACAGTCATAATTGTATCTGTTAGATCTCGATGACCTATAAAAGATTAGGCTCATAACTGAACGATATTATTTCAGCTTGAATTAATGAGATTTCAAGTCATTCAGAAGCATATTGCACACCCAATACTTCCGATTCTAACTCAACGCTGACTCGCCTATCCTTAGACACTATGTCAAAATACTCATTCTCACGACGACAATAGATAAAGAACCACGGATATGAATTTTCAAGCTGCTATTTTTGATATGGATGGACTGCTGCTCGACACCGAGCGACTTTGTATGCAGGTATTTGAAGAAGCATGTCACGCGCAAGGTGTTCCGTTTTTGCAGGATGTTTACCTAGGCATCATTGGCTGTAACGCAAAAACCATCGAACAGATTTTTCGAAATGGTTACGGTGAAGGGTTAGATTACCCAGCGCTGAATAATGAATGGCGCACGCGCTACAGTGCAATTGTTAAAAACCAAGCAATCCCAGTAAAAGATGGCGTGATTGAGCTGCTTGAATGGCTAAAATCGAATGACATTCCAATCGCGGTGGCGACCTCCACTCAGCTTGATATCGCAAAGAAGAAGCTTGAGCTGGCTGGCCTAGATTCGTACTTCACCTCATTAAGCACAGGCTGCGAAGTGACTCACGGCAAGCCTCACCCAGAGATCTACTTACTCGCGGCAGAACGCTTAGGTGTTGCACCTGAAACCTGCCTAGCGTTTGAAGACTCAAACAACGGTATTCGTGCATCAATGGCAGCGAACATGATCAGCTTCCAAATTCCAGATTTGGTTGAGCCTTGCGAAGAAGTTAAAGCGCTTGGACACACCATCAGCCCGTCACTGCATCATGTATTGGCGCAGCTGCAACAAGCTGCAGCTTAAGCTCTGACTGCCGTTGATAATGCTTTTATCAACGTAGACAAGCCCCTCTATTAAGCCGACTCATAGAGTCGGTTTTTTTGTTGATATACTTTTTATAAAAGATAAAAACTCGCGCTTGAAACTGTTAAAGTCGATTTGGGATAAATGCTAAGTAATCAGCAAGATTGCTAACGTCTAAATATGGAGACAGAGACGCGTGAAGGAAAAGTTTGAAGACCAACTGCTTGAGTTTGCACAGCAAGAAATGACACAAGATGCAGCACACGACATCAGCCATATTAAGCGTGTCGTCAAAACCGCAAAAGCTTTGTGCGATCAAGAACAAGCTAAGCTTGAAGTCGTGTTACCCGCCGCGTATCTTCATGATTGCTTCACCTTTCCTAAGAACCACCCAGACAGAGCCCAAAGCTCGCAAATGGCAGCAGATAAGGCGATCTCTTTCCTCAAATCTATCGACTACCCCGCGTCCTATCTTGATGAGATCCATCATGCCATTGTCACGCACAGCTACAGTGCCAACATCACACCTGAAACCTTAGAAGCTCAGATAGTCCAAGATGCCGATCGCCTTGATTCGCTCGGAGCAATTGGCATCGCTCGCTGCTTGTATGTGGGTCAGAGCTTTAATGCCGAGCTGTATAACCACGAAGACCCGTTCGCTGAACATCGTGACTTAGATGACAAGCATTACAGCGTCGACCACTTCTACGTGAAGCTGTTTAAGCTAGCAGAAACCATGAATACAGAATCAGCCAAGTTAGAAGCCAACAAGCGCACCGATTACATGCGTGGCTTTCTTGAGCAGTTGGGCACGGAAGTTTAGCGGTTTAGAAAAAGAGACACGCGATAAGGAAGAGACAAGGATATGGAAATAAACCGCTTTAAAGCCTCCGATGCCAATGAGATCGTCACTTGGTTCACATCACTCGAAGACTATGTACTGTGGGGCGGACGAACCTTTGGTTGGCCGTTAGAAGCCGCCTCCATCATCGAACGCTCTCAAGAGCCTCAAGTTGAGCTATATACCTTCTCTGAGTCTAGTGCTCTCTCTGAACTGAATTCGAACGGCAATAACTCAGAACTGATCGGGTTTATGGAGTTTCAACGTATGTCAGACAGTGAACTTCGATTCTGCCGAGTGGCCATTCACCCAAACCAACGAGGCAAAGGGTTTGGGCAATCCATGATAGAAAGTGCATTAGACGCTGCGAAACAAATCCCTGATGTCACCACCATCAGCTTGGCGGTCTTTCAACAGAATATCGGAGCAAAACGTTGCTACGACAAAGCTGGCTTTCAGGTGGTCGACAAAGAACCCAAGTTCAAAGAATTCAATGGCAAAACCTGGCCTCTATATCAAATGGAATTAAAGCTTAGCTAGTTCGTTTTAATTACTAGATTTGACCCCATATCATTAAGCATTGGCTACATACTCAAGATACACAGATGTAATTTGGAACCTTCATGACCCAAGAAAAATTCGATACTATTTACCAACGTGCCGCTCACCGTAAAGGTGGCGCAGCAGAGCTCGAAAAGATTGTTCGTGCGCCTCTTTCACAGACCGAGTTATCACAAATTACCGACGACCGTTGGCTAGCCGCTTTTACCGAGAAGGTATTCCAGTGTGGTATTTCGTGGAATGTGGTGAGAAAGAAATGGCCGCAATTTGAAGAAGTGTTCTTTGAATTCAATATCGAAAAAATGCTGATGCTGCCGAATGAGATGTGGGAACAAAAAGCGCAAGACCCGCGCATTATTCGCCACCTCACTAAGGTGATGACCATCCCTGCCAATGCCACCATGATCCACAATGCTAAGCGTGAAGCGGATTCCTTCTCACAAATGGTTGCCGACTGGCCATCAGAACGAATTACAGAACTTTGGGATTATCTGAAGAAACACGGTAAGCGATTAGGTGGTAACACAGGTGCTTACACCTTGCGCCAAATGGGTAAAGATACCTTCATCTTGTCATCAGATGTTGAAGCACACCTACGCAGCACAGACGTGGTTGATAGCGGTCGTAACACCAAGCGAGCACAACTGGCAGCGGGTAAAGCCTTCAACGAATGGCAGCAACAGTCAGGTCGTAGCCTGAGCGAAATCAGCCAGATCGTGGCGTACAGCTGCGGCGATAATCGCGTCTAGTTTTAGGGCGAATGACTTAAAGCTCAAGATTGCACACAGTTCCCTGCAAACTAAATGTTATAAGTCATTAACAAATAAGCGTACATCGCACTTTCAGCCAGTGGCATTGTATAGATAAGTGTATACAATGTAAGGTAACACTCACGAATCATGCTCAACCCACCCTACTCGACTAAACAAGGGCCCTTATCTCTA
This sequence comes from Vibrio sp. 10N.261.55.F4, assembly GCF_041470465.1. Classification (NCBI taxonomy): domain Bacteria; kingdom Pseudomonadati; phylum Pseudomonadota; class Gammaproteobacteria; order Vibrionales; family Vibrionaceae; genus Vibrio; species Vibrio sp. 10N.261.55.F4. The sequence continues at coordinate 109,157 of NZ_JBFRMM010000001.1, forward strand.
TGACAGCTCTCAAAAACTCTGTCTCCAAAGGTATAAATACAAAAGTATCAGGCCAGACTCAAGACGATGTTGTTTACTGCCATATCTTCGACGCGATACTAGAACAAAGGCTGCCACCAGCCACCAAATTAAGCGAAGAAGCCCTCGCAGAAATCTTTGGCGTTAGCCGTACTATTATCCGTCGTGCCTTACTACGACTCTCTTTGGAGCAAGTTGTGGTGATCCGCCCTAACCGAGGAGCTGTGATTGCGGCTCCAACAGTAGACGAAGCCAAACAGATATTTAAAGCACGTGAAGTAATGGAAATTGCTATCACCGAGCTAGCCGTTAAAAACGCGACCAAAGCTCAAATCGAAGAGTGCAGAAAATTGGTCGCGAAAGAGAACAGTGCTTTCGACCAAGGTGATTACGGCTCTGGCTTACGTTTGTCTGGAGAGTTCCACATCAAACTGGCTGAAATGGCCGAAAACGCTCCACTGCTGGCTTTCCAACGCAGTTTAGTATCGCAAACCTCACTGCTGATCGCTCAATACGAAACGGGCAACCACTCAAACTGTTCTTTAGACGAACACTCCGGCTTACTGGATGCAATAGAGTCAGGCAACGAACAACAAGCCGTCGAGTTGATGCAAGAACATCTAAGCCATATTCGTTCTAAACTCAACCTAGACAGCAGCACAGCTTCTAGTGATCTACATGTGGTATTCTCCGATCTGCTTAAGAAGAAATCATAGTCCTTTAAACAACAATTTTTATAAATCGACAGAAGTGAACCAATTGTGTTCACTTCTCTTCTTTATACCTGAATCCCTCTTTTTACCTTATAAAATCAACGCAGCTTTGCCCGGAAATTTTGCTCTCTATTACCTCAACACTTGAGAAAAGTTGAATAGTAACGATACTTCACATCACAAAAACTCCTCTTAATTTGTATACATAGTCAAAATTCAACCTTCACCAAAAAACTTCTAAATAACCAGTCAAGTCCATATAAAACAAGTCACTACAATAGAAACTAAATTGTACACAATCCACCAAAGCGCCATATTGTTGCGTTTTTGTAAATAAATAGTTGACCCTTAGGTCAGGATGGATAATTATTGACCTAGAAGTCAAAAAGAATACACATGGAAATATGTCGATTTACAAGGAGGTCTCTTGATTACTTTTTTGCTCAATCAGGAAATAAGACGTGAAGATAATCTGTCGCCAAATATGACAGTGCTCAACTACCTTCGTACCAAAGTTAATAAAACGGGTACAAAAGAAGGTTGTGGGTCGGGTGACTGTGGTGCATGTACGGTAGTTCTGGGTGAAGTGGTTAATGGACAGCTGCAATACCGCTCGGTGAACTCTTGCCTAACTTTCGTTTCAGCGCTGCATGGCAAGCAACTGATCACAGTAGAAGATCTACAAAACCGAGATCGCTCTTTGCACCCAGTACAGAAGGCGGTGGTAGATTTTCACGGTTCACAGTGTGGTTACTGCACACCGGGCTTCATCATGTCGATGTTTGCACTAGGCAAGAACAAACCCGATGCAAGTAAAGAAGACGTCATGGAATCACTGGCGGGTAACTTATGTCGCTGTACTGGCTACCGACCAATTGTTGATGCTGCGATGTCACTTTCAACAGACCAGCCTTTGATCGACCAATTTGCTGAGCTTGAACGCAACACCATCAAGAAGCTAGAAAGTATTCAAGACACCGAAGCCAACTTACGCCTTGGTCACCTCACCGCTTTTTCCCCGAAAAGCACCGATGAACTGGCCAAGCTTTTTCAAGCGCATCCGAACGCTAAGCTGGTTGCTGGCGGTACGGATTTAGCACTGGAAGTGACGCAATTCCATCGCGAGATTGAAACACTGATCAGCGTGAACCTTGTTGAAGACATGAAGGTATGTGAAGAGACCGACACCGATTTAATCATTGGTGCCAACCTGCCTATCAGTGATTCTTACTCACTACTGAAAAAGCACTACCCAGATTTTGGTGAACTGTTGCATCGCTTTGCTTCACTGCAAGTACGCAACCAAGGCACCATCGGCGGCAATGTAGCCAATGCTTCACCTATCGGTGACACCCCTCCTCTGCTGATTGCCCTGAACGCGAAGATCAAACTTCGTTGCGGTGACGAGTCTCGCACAATGCCGATTGAAGATTACTTCATCAGCTACAAAGTGACAGCGCAGAAAGAGAGTGAGTTCATTGAACAGATCATCATTCCTAAAACAAGCAACGACAGCTTTCGAGCTTACAAACTGTCTAAACGTTTAGACGATGACATCTCTGCGGTGTGTGGTGCGTTTGATATTCAAATCGAAGATGGCAAGGTTTCTTACGCTCGTATCGCCTTCGGTGGTATGGCTGCAACACCTAAGCGCGCGGCGCGTTGTGAAAATACGTTATTAGGTAAACCGTGGACAGACGCTAATATTAAGTTAGCGATGCAGGAACTGTATAACGACTTTGAGCCGCTATCTGATTTCCGTGCCAGCCAAGAATACCGTTCATTGTCGGCGGCCAATATGTTGCGCCGTTACTTCATTGAACGACAGAACAAAAACAACCAAATCGAAACAAGGGTAACGTCTTATGTCTAAATCAAATTCCTCTGGTCACAAGAGCAATGCGATGACCCACGAAGAGATGGTTACCATTGCAAAACAAGACCTAAAAACTGGCGTAGGTAAAAGCGTTAAACACGACAGTGCAGCCAAGCAAGTCACAGGCGAAGCGGTGTACATTGATGATCGCCTAGAGTTCCCGAATCAGCTGCACGTATACGCACGCCTAAGCACGCAAGCGCACGCCAACATCACCAAAATAGACCTATCTCCGTGTTACGAATTCGAAGGCGTGGCGATTGCCATTCAAGCCAAGGACGTACCGGGTGAACTGGATATCGGTGCCATCCTACCGGGTGACCCACTGCTCGCTGATGGCAAAGTAGAATACTACGGCCAACCTGTGATTGCCGTGGCAGCCAACGATTTAGAGACGGCACGCAAAGCCGCACATGCAGCCATTATTGAATACGAAGAGCTACCCGCCATTCTTGATGTAAAAGAAGCGCTAGAGAAAGAGCACTTCGTAACAGAAAGCCACACTCAACAACGTGGTGACTCGAAAGCCGCGCTGGCAAAAGCGAAACATGTGATCTCAGGTGATCTAGAGATCGGCGGCCAAGAGCACTTCTACCTAGAAACTCAAATCAGTAGCGTGATGCCAACCGAAGATGGCGGCATGATCGTCTACACCTCGACCCAAAACCCGACAGAAGTTCAAAAACTGGTTGCGGAAGTGATTGGTGTACCAATGCACAAAGTCGTGATTGATATGCGTCGTATGGGTGGTGGTTTCGGTGGTAAAGAGACTCAAGCAGCCTCTCCAGCGTGTATGGCTGCGGTTATTGCTCACCTTACAGGCCGACCTACAAAAATGCGTTTGCTGCGCAGTGAAGACATGCAGCAAACCGGTAAACGCCACCCGTTCTACAATCAATATACGGTCGGTTTTGACGACAACGGTGTGATTCAAGGTGCCGACATTACCGTTGCAGGTAACTGTGGTTACTCACCAGACTTATCAAGTTCTATTGTCGACCGCGCGATGTTCCACTCAGACAACGCTTATTATCTAGGCGATGCAACTGTGGTCGGTCATCGATGCAAAACCAATACCGCATCGAACACCGCTTACCGTGGCTTTGGTGGCCCGCAAGGCATGATGACGATTGAACACATCATGGACGAGATTGCGCGTTACCTGAAAAAAGATCCTTTGGAAGTACGTAAAGCGAACTACTACGGCGAAGAAGGCCGTAATGTGACCCATTACTACCAAACCGTTGAAGACAACTTTTTACCTGAGATAACCGAACAGCTTGAACGCAGCAGTGACTATCACGCACGTCGTAAAGAAATCGCTGAGTTCAACAGGCAAAGCCCTATCTTGAAGAAAGGCCTTGCTATCACACCAGTGAAATTCGGCATCTCGTTTACTGCGACTTTCTTGAACCAAGCAGGTGCGCTCATCCATATCTACACCGATGGCAGTATTCATTTGAATCACGGTGGTACGGAAATGGGGCAAGGCTTGAACATCAAAGTGGCGCAAATCGTTGCACAGGAGTTCCAAGTCGATGTCGAACGTATCCAGATCACCGCTACAAACACAGACAAAGTTCCGAACACATCACCAACCGCAGCCTCATCGGGCGCCGACCTCAACGGTAAGGCCGCGCAAAACGCCGCAATAACCATTAAGCAGCGCCTGATCGACTTCGCTTCTTCGCACTTCAAAGTGTGGCCTGAAGAAGTGGTGTTTAAAAACGGCATGGTGCAGATCCGCGATGAGATCATCACCTTCAACTCATTTGTTGAACTGGCTTGGTTCAACCAAATCTCGCTATCAAGCACTGGCTTCTATCGCACTCCGAAGATCTATTACGATCACGAGAAGGCGCGTGGTCGTCCGTTCTACTACTACGCCTATGGTGCTTCTTGTTCAGAAGTCATCATCGATACCCTGACTGGCGAGAACAAGATTCTGCGTGTCGATATTCTGCATGACGTAGGCGCTTCATTGAACCCGGCGATTGATATCGGCCAAGTCGAAGGTGGCTTTGTACAAGGTGTCGGTTGGTTAACAACGGAAGAGTTGGTGTGGAACCAGCAAGGCCGCTTGATGACCAACGGCCCTGCAAGTTACAAGATCCCTGCGATTGCTGATATGCCAATTGATTTCAGAACGCACCTTTTAGAAAACCGTAACAACCCAGAAGACACCGTCTTCAACTCGAAAGCCGTGGGTGAACCGCCTTTCATGTTGGGTATGTCGGTATGGAGCGCACTGAAAGACGCCATCAGCTATGTCGCCGTCGATGGCGCGATTCCTAAGCTCAACACACCTGCAACGCCAGAACGTATTCTGATGGCGATTCAGGAAGTCACTGAAACGGCTCCGACTTCGGTCGATGCTCAATCAGAAACGGCTTAGGGCTCATATCGATCGTTTAGCTTAAGAAGCATAAAAAGGGATTTAGGAGGACATATGTTTAAGGATAGTTGGATTCACGAACTGGCAAAACTGGAAGAGAACTACGAACCGTGTGTGATGGTGACGGTTCTTGAAGACAGAGGCTCCGTTCCACGCGATGCGGGCACAAAAATGCTTGTCACTCGTGACCGAATCATCGCTACGATTGGTGGTGGTCACCTTGAACATGTGGCCACTAAAATGGCTCGAGAGATGCTGATTGCCAGTGAAAAGTCGCTCAAAGTGGAACGTTTTAACCTAGGCGCTCGTTTGGGCCAGTGTTGTGGCGGAATGGCAACATTAAGCTTTGAACCGATTGGCACTCAGCAGAATCACCTTGTGCTGTTTGGCGCTGGGCACGTTGCCAAAGCGCTGCTGCACATTGTCGCGACTCTGCCCTTCCGTGTGACCTGGATTGATGAACGTGAAGAAGTGTTCCCTGAAACGCTGCCACACGGTGTTAAAAAGCTTGTCTCAGACGATCCGGTTGGCGAAGTGAAACACATGCCACCGAACAGCTACTACCTAGTGATGACGCACAACCACCAGCTCGATTTCGATTTAACCAAAGCGATTATCGACCGTGAAGACAGCCGTTACTTCGGCATGATTGGCTCGCTTACTAAGCGCAAGAAGTTCGACTTCCGCTTAGAGCAACGCGGCTATAGCCAAGAACAAATTGAAACCATGCTTTGCCCGATTGGTATAAGTGCGGTGAATGGCAAACACCCTGCCGAAATTGCGGTGTCGGTTGCTGGTGAACTGATCGCACACTATCAAGGCCAAGCACTTGAACAAAAGCGCCCAACCAAACAATATCGAAATCAGGATTTGACCGATCAACACAGTCAACCAAGCGACGTAGGCGAACCACCATTGGAAGAGAAGATCGCCTAACACAAGTCGCAAAGCTTCAGTGGCCATAACGTCGCTGAAGTCATTAAAAGGAAGTAAACATGACAACGCAACGCAAAGCTTATCGCGCCAGCATTTTACACAGCGTCGCCGACCCAAAAGATGTCGGTATCGATGAGTCTTACGACTATTTTGAAGACGGTGTTTTAGTGGTTGAGAACGGCCATGTCGTCGACTTAGGCCATGCCGATGAGGTATTGGCTCGCCAACCAAAAACACTCGAAGTAAAAGAATACAAAGATAAGCTGATTACCTCTGGCTTTATTGATACGCACATCCACTACCCTCAAACAGGGATGATCGCGTCTTACGGTGAGCAGCTACTTGATTGGTTAGAGAACTACACCTTCCCAGAAGAAAAACGCTTCAAAAACCCAGTTTATGCACACAAAGTCGCGAAGCTATTCCTAGATGAATTAGCAAGCAACGGCACCACTACGGCACTGGTATTTGGCACAGTACACAAAGAGTCCGTCAACGTATTCTTTGAAGAAGCTGAGAAGCGTAATCTACGCATGATCGCCGGTAAGGTCTTGATGGATCGCAACGCGCCTGATTACCTCACAGACACACCGGAATCTGGCTATGCAGACTCCAAGGAACTGATTGAAAAATGGCATAACCGTAGCCGTTTGCTTTACGCCGTGACACCTCGTTTTGCGCCAACCAGCACACCAGAGCAACTTGCTACTGTAGGTAAACTGCTAGAAGAATATCCAGACGTGTACATGCACACGCACCTTTCTGAAAACGAGAAAGAGATCGAGTGGGTGAAATCGCTGTTCCCAGAGCGTGACAGTTACCTAGATGTCTATGACCATTACGGACTCCTTCACAAGCGTTCGGTATTCGCCCATGGTATTCACTTGTCTGACTGCGAATGTAAGCGCCTTGCCGATACTGAATCTGCCATCGCCTTTTGCCCTACTTCGAACTTGTTCTTAGGCTCCGGTTTGTTCCGATTACCAGAGATGGAAGATCACGGTATTCGTGTCGGCGTGGGTACTGATGTAGGCGCAGGCACCAGTTTCTCAATCCTGCAAACAATGAGTGAAGCGTACAAGATCATGCAGTTACAGCATAAGAAGCTGCACCCAGCTAAGTCGCTGTTCTTGGCAACACTAGGCGGCGCACGTTCGCTGCATTTAGAAGACAAGATTGGTAACTTGGAAGTCGGCAAAGAAGCGGATTTCGTGGTGTTGGACTTACACGCAACTCAGCTGATGCGCTTTAGAATGGAACAAACCACCAAGCTTGAAGAGAAGTTGTTTGTGCTAATGAGTTTGGGTGACGACAGAACCGTTAGCGAGACTTACATCTACGGCGAAAAGGCCTACGATGTGAACTTCAAAGATTACAAGAAGCTCGTTAGTTAGGCTTAAAACCGAGTAACAATCGCTAGACAGCGGCAGCCGTCGTTAATTAAAAATCCGTCCAGATTTATCTAGCCTTTAAAGACCAGTAGCTGATGCCACTGGTCTTTTTTGTGCTTCATTCAAAGAAATATAAATTAACCGCTTTCAGACGACGATCTTCGGTGACGCCAAGTCATTATATTGATAGGTTAATGTTTATACATCTCGACTTCATACTTCACTTTAGCGTCTCTCTCGAACATTCGTTTCTCAGCTAAATGGAAGCACTCAATCTAGAAAGGAATTCTATGTTCGAACAGGTCGTCAGCATTCTGTTTCCCGTTTTTGCTTTAGCCAGTGCTGGCTTTGCGGTAGGTCGTTGGCTCAAGCCCGATTTCAAACCGATCAATCGCATCAACATGGATGTGTGCATTCCTGCGCTAGTGTTTGCATCGCTGACCACCATGCCTCTCGACACCGAACAACTGCCACTCATCACCGCTTCTTTGGTCGCGGTGTTGGTGCCCGCTTTATTGATGATACCAATCTGTAAGATCTTTAAGCTCAACTTCAAAGCTTGGGCTCCGCCACACATGTTCCGCAACAGTGGCAACCTCGCGATTCCTCTGTTCACGTATACCTTTGGTGAGAGCGCATTAGCCCCTGCAGTACTGCTGTTTGTGGTGTCGGCTTGCGTGCACATTAGTGTTGGCTTGGCGCTGTTGAGTGAAGGTAATCCGATCAAACAGATCCTCAAGATGCCGATATTCTTAGCCGCAGCATTAGCGATGACGCTCAACCTGTCTGGAATTGCAGTATGGAATCCAATCTACGAAGCCACCTCACTACTCGGCCAAGCAGCCGTGCCTATCATGCTGTTGTCGTTGGGTTCGCAAATGGTGAACTTGAAGCTAAGTGGATTAAAAGTTGGCTTGCTGTGTACGGCTCAATCGCTGTTTACTGGTGCCATCGCCTTTGCCATCATCTACTTCTTTATTCCGCTGCCTACGTTGCACCTACAGATGATGGTGCTGTTCACCATGCTGCCACCCGCCGTGATGAACTACCTGTTCGCAGAAAGGTTCAATGTCGAGCCTCCCAAGGTCGCGTCTATGGTGTTGTTCGGTAACTTCCTGAGTGTGGTGACTTTACCTATCTTGCTGTCATTCGCGCTGTCTATGTCGAGTTAATTGTTTACGCACTTATCCAGTTTAAGCTCTGCCGTCACTTTAGTAAGGCGCAGAGCAATAGCGAAACAGACTAAGTAAGGACTCACATACCAGAAGAGGCTTTCTAATGGCTGCTTCACCTGCGCTTCTCTGGTTTTAATGTATTGGTTTTTCTGCTTCTCATACTGGCTCAACATACCATCCACCCACACGGCATCGCTTTCAACCAGCGACACGCTCGGCGCAGGAACCGTAAAATCCGATGCGTTGGGTAACAAGGTGAAATCGACATCTTTGAACGTGATTGCCGTATTCAAATACCACAAACACGCTTCGTGGTGCTGAGCGTGACTATCTAAAGATGGCTGACCGGTGCAGGTATCACTTCGCAGCTTATCCAAAGAAAACTGCTGAACCGACTCTAAAATCGCCACCGCTCTGGTTTGTTCTGTTTCAACCCAATCACCCGCTACTTTCGCACGAATCTCAGACACTGCGCCCAGCATCCCGATACCCGCCAAGAACGGCCATAAATAATCCATAAGCTTCCATTTGCGTCGGCTCAAGTTGAACCCACACCAAATCGGAAGATGAAAAAGGAGCGTTAGCCCAAGCGATAGCAAAACGAAATTCAAAGAGCTAGAGAGCATGAGTTCGCTATCAAAGAAGTTCTTCATAATGAGAGACTTGCCTGTATAACAAAGAGAAATTTGATACTAGGTTCGATATTTGAAAAGAGTGTAAGGGGAAAGTAAAAACAGCACAAAAAGTAGTGTAATAAACAATAGAGCGATATTCCTCCCTATATATCTCAGATCAAACCATAAACCAAACACAATAAAACCGGAAGACTCATTAACCCAGCAAATATCAGATCACAAAACAATCAATCAAATCAAATATTTAACTAAATTCTTGACTAAAAATAAGATAGATGTAGAGTGCGCGAATAACAACTAAATGCATAAGGAAGCATAATTATGAATGACGCAATTCAACAAGCTCGCATACAAAACAAAATGAAAAACCCTATGATAGCGCTACTGTTAGGTTTTGTAATACCAGGAGGCGCTCAGATGTATGCAGGGAGCGTCATGTGGGGAGTTGTTAACTTAATTCTCATCGTAGTTTGCGCGATCACCGTTATTGCTTCTCCAGTATCATTTATTTTATGGATAGTTTCGCTTTTCCTAGGTTACAAGGGCACCAAAGCTTATAACGATTCAGTTCTTGATAAAGCAGAATCTGCAGAATCATAATCAATAAATGTTGATAGTCTAACTTCACTAGGCTATCAACATTTAAGTTCCACTCATAGTCAATAACACTGACCACTTGCAAGGCCACATCATCAGCAGATGTGGATTACAACATACCAAGTTCAATACCTACGAAAATATCTAGATCGCCCTTAGACACGGCAAAAGGAATAGAAGATGCGCCTACGTGCTCAACTCTCGCGTTAGGGATTAGCTTTTTGATGTCACGTTCGTATCGGATAAACAGCTCGTTGCAAGCCGCTTGGTATTGTTCCGCGGGGTAAAATTTCATATATCCTCACTCCGAATCACAAACTATTGAACACACCAATTGCTAACAGAAGCAACACGATGCTAATAGCTCCGATATAAGAGATTCTGGTTCGCTCTTTTTCAGTTGGAATCAATGGGGGGAAGCGCCCTAGTGTGAATGCTTTACAGACTATCCAGCCAGCTCCGTAACCAATGAACTCAATCAAGATCGACTGAAACAGATACCTAAAGAATGAGCTCAATGCCCTAAAATACGCGACTATCAAGTCTTCCATTTTTTGTCCTAACTAAAGTCAATTTGGACTAAAAATGCCATGTGTAGAGATTCATATCAAGAACCTTATACAGGACTGCGCACGCAATGAATCAGTTTAAACGTAAGTACTTACTATCGACATGCAATGATTCACAGAGTCTTCTTTCTCACCAACAGGCGCAACATAGTGAATTGCAGCTTCGGCATGTTCTTGGTCTGCGAGTTTACTGATAACCCATGCAGCTAAGTATTTAGACGACAAACAGCCACCCGCTGTAGCAATGTTACCTTCCGCATAAAACGGCTGGTCCAACACGTTCACACCGGATTCAATTACCCATGGCTTCGTTGTTAAATCAGTACAGGCTGGGACTTGATTCAGTAGCCCCAATACCGACATTAACAAAGTCCCAGAGCATTGACCGCCAATTAATTGTACTTGTGGGTTAAGGCTTAACCTTGAAAGTAATTTAGCGTCTTGGGCGATATCGCGGGTCAACATGCCACTACCAAACAACACCGCATCAGCAGTATTCGCGAACTCTAAAGGCTGTTGAGATTTAATTGTGACTCCATTCATTGAAGTCACAAATTCTGTAGGGCTAGTAATTTGCACATTCCAGCCAAACTCTTTCATTCGGTTCAAAATACCCGATGCGATGAAAGAGTCCAGCTCGTTAAATCCATCAAATGTTAGTACAGCAATATCCATATTTATCCTTTCCTAAATCACTACACTTACGACTATTTTTCAAATAGTTAGTCGCAACGCCCTTTGATATTACCAACAAACATGTTTGCGCCGTTAAAGCCACCAAAACCATTTATCGATTTAGTGTAAACCACTTTTTCTTTCTCAGGGTAAACAGCCCAAGTCTCAACAGTTGATTTGCCGTCAGTACCAACATCTGCGCAAATTAGAGTGGATGAACCAACCTGAAAGCAATTCATATTATTTGGAGATACGCTACTTTCCTCACCTTTAAACTCAACGATGAACTTTTGAGATGAAATACCATCTTTATCAATTTCAAAGCTTTCAAATTGACGAGTAGAAAAACCTTTGAGATCACCTACAACAAAGCAACTAGCTTGTACTGTAAATGACAATAGGGCCCAAACAACAACGATATATTTCATCTCTTCTCCAGAGCGCTAACAGAAGTTAATTCGGCTCACTTTAATCCACATATGCACCTAGAGTCACCAACTGAATGATAAATCTGCATTCCCTTTGTCCAAAAAAAAAAAGCCCCGGTTATAGGAACCGGGGAAACAGGGTGGGATGAGTTTGGCGCGTGCCCGTAAACCAAACTCTCCCCAAGCCTCACCTAAGACTCATGCTCTTAGGTAAAGGATTTACATCATTATTGAAGCGTAGCGCCTTGCTCTACCCAAGTACCGATGAGTGCGCGCTCTGCGTCGGTCATTTGAGTCATGTTACCAAGCGGCATCACCTTGGTTGTTACCGTTTGAGCAACAATCCTTGGGACGTTGGCTTTAATCTCTTCTGGGGTATCAAACATCACGCCGGCTGGCGCAGCAGCAAAAGCGGCGTGGCTCGGGGTTGATGAGTGACACACAGAACAGCGCTCTTGAATGACTTTGTTGATGGTTTCAAAGCTTACACCTGCGCTAGCAGGTTGCGTTGCATGCGCTGGAGTCTCTTGAGCGTCAAGCACTGCCGAAGCCGTGCTGTTCGCAGCAAGATCTTCTGGAGTCGATTCTGTCGCACTAACTTGCACTTCTTGAACCACTGGCACTTGCACAACCGGAGTCATCTGCTTTTTCGCGTAAGGTGAGGTAACAAACGCAAGCGTGATCATACCCAATGCTGCTACTGGTATTGTCCATGCAAACTTCTGGCTACCATGACGGGTGTTGAAGTAGTGACGCACCAAGATACTGAAGATCGCTAAACCAGCAAGGATCAACCAGTTGTATTCCGAGCCGTAAGTGCTTGGGAAGTGGTTACTGATCATGATGAACAGCACTGGCAGTGTCATGTAGTTGTTGTGACGAGAACGCAGTAAACCCTTTGCTGGCAATGCCGGATCCGGTTCGCGTTTCTCTTCAATCGCTTTCACCAAATTGCGCTGCGCAGGCATGATGACGCGGAATACGTTACCCACCATGATGGTACCGATAATGGCACCCACGTGGATGTAAGCACCACGACCACTGAACACTTGGGTTAGACCATAGGTCGCAGCGACGAGCAGCACGAACAGCACAACGCCAAGCAACACGGGTGTTTTGCCTAATGGTGAGTCACACAATAAGTCGTAGATAAACCAACCTGCAACGAACGAACCAATACCAATCGCGATTGCGGTTGTTGAATCAAGGCCAGAGCCCGGTGCAATCAGGTAGATTTCAGCGTTGAGGTAGTAGACCACACCCAGTAGACACACACCTGTGATCCACGTGAAGTAAGCTTCCCATTTAAACCAGTGCAGGTGCTCTGGCATCTCTGGTGGCGCAAGTTTGTACTTTTCTAGGTGATAAATACCACCGCCGTGAATTGCCCATAAGTCGCCTGAAAGGCCCGTTTTTGGGTTTACTCGGTTAAGGTTGTTCTCTAACCAAACAAAGTAAAATGATGCGCCTATCCACGCAACACCAACAATCATGTGAGCCCAGCGTATTGCTAGATTCAACCATTCTGTAATATGCGGATCCATAATAAACTCCTGTATCACAACGCTTTAGCTAAGCGTTGATCTTCCTTATTGTCGTCCGTTGGCAGATCGTCCAAATGCAACGCCACTCGGTCGCTGTCGAAATAAACTTCGTCACAGTTGTGTCCTTCGCCGCCTCTATCGACGATCAAGAACTGGTCTTGCTCGGTGAGGGCGAGAACTGGGTGATGCCACACCCCTTTGTGATAGTTCACTCCTTGACGACCGTTGCTCAAGAAAGCTCGGCTATTGGCTAATATAGGATCGTCGCCTTTTGGCGCAACAACAATTAAATAGGGTTGACCAAGTAATGGAATGAATGCCTGAGAGCCAAGTGGATGACGCTCTAACATTTTGATGGTCAGTGGGTAGCTCAACGGTGTGGCTTGGAAGATGCTGATGATGGCTTCTCCATCTTGGTCTTGCACATCCGTTGTCGCTAGCTTGTGGTAGCGACGTGTTGATCCACTATTGATCATGAAGAAATCACTATTATCGGACTCGATAACATCGCCAAACTCTGCAAAAGCCTGCTTGGTTAACGGTTCGATAGATAAACGACGTATTCCATTACTCATACTCATTTCCTTACCTATTTCGCTTTCGTACCAAACAGACGCAAACGGCTGATACCACCATCTGGGAATATGTTTGCACGTACGTGGGTAATCGCACCAAGGTCGTTTACCTCAGAAATGAATTCGTGAATCTCATGCGCTTGCAGCTTTTGTGCTGGCAAGAGTTCACGCCAAAATAGGCTTTGTGTTTCCACTTGGTCGTCGGTGCCACCTTTCACGTAAGCCGCTTGGATTGAGCAGCTGTCTGGGTAGTTACCTTTGAAGTGTGCCGTATCCACAACGATACGTTCGATATTACCTGGGTGGCCTAATGCCACGATTACCCAATCGTTACCCGGTGTGCGACGACGTGCTGTTTCCCAGCCATCACCCATGTTTTCACCACGGCCTGGGCCTAAGATGTTGGCTTTGTTACCGTAGTGCTCATCGCTACATGCGAGTGCTCGGCCACCGTGTTCAACGGCTGCTAGGTCAACTTGTTGCTGAGAATCTATTGCGTCCCAATCCACGCTTGGTCGGCCATAAACACGTAGACGTGCGACACCGCCGTCTGGGTAGATGTTCAAACGTAGGTGCGTAAATACTTGGTCACTTTCGATGTCTTCAAGATGATGATGATCACCCTGTAGTGCCATTGAAGGCAGAATTTCTTGCCACTCTGTTGAATCTGTTGGCTCACCTTGTGGTGAATAACACGCGTCGATTGATGCCGAAGGTGGGAAGTTACCTGTGAAGAATGAGGTATCAATATCAACGCCAGCAATGGTGCCAGCTAGGCCAAGGCGAACGACACAGTAGTCGTAACCTTCGCCGCGTTTGCGTCTGCTTTCCCAGCCGTCCATCCACTTGCCGTTGTCGTCATATAAGTCGTCTTTCCACTCTGGCGCTGCGTGGCTGAGTAGACGGCTTTTATCTGCGAAAAAATCGTCGGTTGCGAAGATAGCTTCTGCGCCGAGTTTTTCGTCTGCAAGGTTTATGTACTGTTCAAATTTATGGGTCATGTCCGTGTAATCCTATGAAATTAATCAAGTAATAATAAAATGAGAACTTAGTGGCTTATGTTTTTACAAATCAAACCTTTAACGCACTAAGACTGGGCTGAGATAGCTGTTAACTCCGTTAACTTACATATCCCAGAGACGAAACATCGCGATCTTGTTGATCTCTTGAATCGCCGTAGCAAACTCAGTTTCACTATCATTTCCTAATCGCATCTCGAACGACTCAAGAATTTGGTAACGATTGGCTCCCTTCACCGCCATGATAAAAGGGAAATTGAAGCGACTTTTGTAGCTGTTGTTGTAAGAAGTGAATTTTTCAAATTCTTCGGCGCTGCACTGGTCGATGCCCGCCCCCGCTTGTTCTTTGGTCGACGACTCGGTGAGTTCGCCGTTTACTGCTGCTCTGCCCGCTAAATCTGGGTGAGCATTGATCAAAGCCAACTGTTTGCCTTGGTCGGCATTTAACAAGGTTGATGCCATTTTTAGATGAAGATTCTCGATATGATCATCTTCGGCACTCAAACCTTGGTCATAAACCGCTTCAGCAACCCATGGGCTGTGTTCGTACACATCAGCAAAGTGCGCGACAAAGGTATCGCGGTTCATGGTTGTTGGTTGGCAAGATCGAAATTCAGTCACGTTAAGCCTCCTTGCTGTTCGTTCTAATTTTGTTGTTCGTTGTATGGGTGATGTTGGTGCCAGTGGTTGGCGATATCGATTCGACGACATAGCCACACGCTGTCATGCTGTTTTACGTAATCTAAGAAACGTCTTAATGCAGCAATACGACCGGGACGACCAATAAGACGACAATGCAGTCCTACCGACATCATTTTCGGTGCGGTTTCGCCTTCCATATAAAGGGTGTCAAAAGTGTCTTTTAAATACTGGAAGAACTGCTCACCAGAGTTGAAGCCTTGCGCTGTTGAAAAGCGCATATCGTTTACATCGAGTGTGTAAGGGATCACCAGTTGTGGATCACCGGTTTCGGTGTGCCAATAAGGCAGGTCATCATCGTAGGCATCGGAGTCGTAAAGGAAGCCGCCCTCTTCTGCTACCAAGCGACGCGTATTTGGCCCCGTTCGACCGGTATACCAACCTTGTGGTCGTTGACCCGTCACTTGTTGGATAATCTCAATCGCCTTGGTCATATGATCACGCTCTTCTGACTCATCAATGTATTGATAGTCTATCCAGCGATAACCGTGGCTACAGATTTCGTGACCTGCTTCTACCATGGCTTTCGCTACGTCTGGGTGACGCTCAATGGCCATGGCAACCGCAAACACAGTCAGTGGGATTTCATATTCATCGAACAAGCGAAGAACACGCCACACACCTACACGGCTACCATACTCATAGATGGATTCCATGCTGATGTGACGTTCGCCTTTGATCGGCTGTGCTGACGGGATCTCTGAAAGAAAAGCTTCAGACTCGTCGTCTCCATGTAACAAACAACGCTCACCGCCCTCTTCATAGTTCAATACAAAAGAAACCGCGACGCGCGCATTACCTGGCCATTGAGGGTTGGGAGGGTTAGCTCCGTAACCGATCAAATTTCTTGAATAATCCTTATTCATCCAAGTACTCCTAACATAAGTGGTTGGCTTAGCCGCTCTTTAGCTGGTTCATCAATATGATTCTTCTATTGGTGATTCCGCTATTGGTTATTTCAAAACCGAGTAACCTTACCCCTGTACATTTATTGTATACAATTATTTATCTCAATGTAAAGATTTTGTTATTCAAGTTAAATTTTGTTACTTTTGTGATTTAAAAACAATAACTTAACAAATAACAACCTCACCAAAAAACGATAATCAGGATCTATAAAGCCAGAAAAAAAGACACAATAGTTTACATTTTTCCAACAATTCGCTTTACTAATTGTGTACAGTTCGTACATAGTTAGTGATAACAAAGTGACCAGTTGCACTCTTTTGCAAGGTCGAAACAGACAGATAAACCACGGAACAGAGGAGCGCCAAAAGCGCTATTAAAGGACTATGGGAAGATTAACAACACACGTATTAGACACCACACACGGCTTGCCGGGTGCAGAGATCAAGGTAGAGCTTTATAAGGTAAACGAAGACTCAACAGAAAAGCTGGCGACCGTGCTCACCAACTCCGATGGCCGAACCGATGCGCCGATTCTGGCTGGGAATGAATTCCGACCGGGAAAATATCAATTGGTATTCTATGTAGCCGACTACTACAAAAACAAAGGTGTGGAATTGGATGGCGTGCCTTTCCTAGACGATGTGGTTATTCGCTTCGGCTTGGATGATCCCGATGCGCACTACCACGTTCCGCTTTTAGTCTCACCATACAGTTTCTCGACTTATCGGGGCAGTTAGTCCCGATGCTTAGAATCCCGATCTAGGCTCTATCACCCAATAATAAACAGATTCATGCGTGCATCTAAAAAGATGCGCGCTCAGTAGGGTCTGTTGACCTTTCGAGCTGATTTTTGCAGCGCTTTGTGGAAAATTTCTACAAGGCAGAGGCTTTGATGTGTAGCTAGCCTACATGAGAAGCCGATAACGCAGTAGAAATGAACCACAAAGGCTGCCCGAAGGGTTCGGCTAGAATCGTTTTATGCTTTGTTAAGAAGTATTTACTTAGAGTGGCTAGGCTACATACTCCTTGCCGCGCCTAAAACGATTCTATCTCGAACAAAATTTAACCGCGAAAGGTCAACAGACCCTCAACACGCTCATATAAAAATACTAATAACGTTATTAGTTAGAGAGTTGATGACTAATCTACTGATAGCTTAAGAAATAGCGGCTAGGAAAAACCTTAAAACTTAATATTGAAATCTCGCTGTATTCAATAAATGGATCACAACATAAAAGGACTTGCTGACATGAGTGAGAGTAAAACAGAAATACTCAACCAAGATGCGAACAACGGAATTTTAGAGAAACTCTTTAAGATTAAGGCACACGGAAGCAGCGTAAAAAATGAGTTAGTCGGCGGTGTCACCACCTTCGCAACCATGGCTTATATCATCTTCGTTAACCCACAAATCATGGCCGCTTCAGGTATGGATGCAGGGGCTGTATTTGTCGCTACCTGTATTGGTGCCGCGATTGGTTGTTTGTTAATGGGCTTATTCGCGAACTGGCCTGTCGGCCTTGCACCGGGCATGGGCTTGAACGCCTTCTTCTCTTTCACGGTTGTGAGCGAAATGGGTTACAGCTGGGAGGTGGCACTGGGTGCGGTGTTTATCTCCGGTATCTTGTTTGTCGGGATGAGCTTTTACAAAGTCCGCCAATGGATCATCGAGAGTATTCCAGAGAGCTTGCGCTATTCAATGACTGCAGGTGTTGGTTTGTTCTTAGGTCTAATTGGCTTAAAAACAGCGGGTATCGTCGTCGAAAACCCAGCAACTTTGGTTTCATTGGGTGACTTCACGAAACCAGAAGCTCTGCTTGCTGCGATTGCATTCTTGATCATTGCGGTTCTGAGTGAGCGTAAAGTGTTTGGCGCGGTGCTTATCGGTATTTTGAGTGTAACGCTAGTCGGCATGATGCTTGGCCTAGTTCACTACGATGGCTTCTTCGCTGCACCACCAAGCTTAGCGCCTACCTTTATGGCAATGGATATCGCCGGTGCACTAAACGTATCGATGATCAGCGTTATCTTGGCTTTCCTTTTTGTAAACATGTTTGATACAGCTGGTACCTTGATGGGCGTAGCTGAGCGTGCAAACCTGACCAACCCTGAAACGGGCAAGATTGAAGGCCTAAGCAAAGCACTGAAAGCCGACAGTATTTCAAGCGTGGCAGGTGCGTGTGTAGGCTGTCCGCCAGTAACCAGTTATGTAGAGAGTGCAGCCGGTGTTGCAGCAGGCGCACGTACAGGTCTTTCAGCAATCGTGGTTGGTGTGTTGTTCTTAGCGGCAATTTTCCTATCACCGCTTGCAGGCATGATCCCCGCTTACGCAACGTCTGGTGCTCTTATTTACGTCGCATTCGTGATGATGAGCAGCATGCAGCACGTCGATTGGAAAGACTTCACTAACTGTGCTCCAGCCGCGATTACCGCACTAATGATGCCACTGACCTTCTCTATCGCGAACGGTATCGCATTGGGTTTCATTACCTACACAGTGCTTAAGTTGGCGACAGGTAAAACCAAAGATGTGTCTATCTCGATGTACTTCCTAGCGGCTATCTTCATCGCCAAGCTAGTGTTCATCGGTTAACCCTAAAGCTCCTGAGCAGTCATTTCTTGATTGCTCACAACGTTGCTTGGCTGGTTCGCAAGCCAAGCAACAACATGATTTTTAAGAAAGCTAATTGCATTGATGACGAGAGAGCAGAAACCCTACCGATTCAGTGCACTTTTTTATGACCCTACGCAGTTTGTAGAAGTCATTATTTGACCGCCAATCGCCTGTAAACGGAAACGCAGGCAGAGGAATATCAAATGAAACTTCTGTACACCCTTAATGAAAGACCGCCCCATGGGCTAACCCTTCTACTTGCTTTACAACACATGCTCGCCTCGATTGGTGGCATCGTCGCTGTCCCGCTTATTGTCGGTGCTTCTATCGGCCTACCTAACACAGAGATCGTTTCACTGATCAATGCGGCGCTATTGGCTTCTGGTATTGTGACTGTCGCGCAATGTCTCGGTTTTGGCCCTGTTGGTATTCGACTGCCTGTTGTAATGGGCTCAAGCTTTGCCTTTTTAGGTGTGGCTATTTCCATCGGTAACGAAGGTGGTGTCGCCGCTATCATGGGCTCAGCACTTATCGGCTCATTCGTGGTAATTGGTGCCAGCTTCTACATGGACAAGGTTCGCAAGCTGTTCCCGACCGTGGTAAGTGGTGTGGTGGTTACCCTAATCGGCTTAACCATTTTACCGGTTGCCATGAACTGGGTTGGCGATTCTCCTGCCAACACGGAACAATTCGCCACTCTACCTAAACTGTTTCTCGCACTGGTCTCTTTGGGGATAGTGATTGGCGTATCGGTTTACTGTAAAGGCGCGGTTGCGGCCTCCGCTATCGTGATTGGCCTAGCAGGCGGTTACATTGTGGCGCTGTCACTCGGCATGGTCGACCTTGAACAAATTAGCTCTGCAGCTTGGGTCGGTGGTCCAGAACCTTTCAAATACGGCTTTACCTTTTCTGCCAGTGCCATCATCAGCATGAGCTTGGTGTACATCGTAGTTATCGCCGAAGCAACCGGTGACTTCATGGCGCTTGGCAATAACTGTCAAACCCAAGTCAGCGGTAAAGATCTAAAACGTGGACTGCTAGGCGATGGCCTTGGCAGCACGCTTTCTTCCATACTCACAGCGATGCCACTAGCATCATTTAGCCAAAACGTTGGTATTGTTGGCATCACTGGTGTAGCAAGTCGCTATGTAGTGGCTGCAACAGGTGGCTTGCTGATTTTAGGTGGATTATTCCCGAAATTGGCCGCTATTGCCGTCACGATTCCGAAACCCGTATTAGGCGGCGTCGGCTTTGTGATGTTCGGAATGATTGCTTACGCGGGTATCCGCATGTTGATCAAGGCCGCAGACACCAAGCGAAATGCCTTGGTAATCTGTGTGGGTTTGGCATCTGGTTTGGCCGTTACCTTCGAACCAAGACTGCTACAACACTTGCCACATGATTTGGCGAACTTCCTTCACTCGGGCATTACCACAGGCACCATCATGACGGTTGTTCTTAACCTTGTATTGCCTAAATCTTCACGCGCAGAAGAACAAGAAGCCTTAGCCGAAAGCCAAGCGCAAGTAGAGCTAGAAATGAAAGAACAAGCAGAAGAAGAGCTACACTCAAACGAACAGCTAGAGATTCAACAAGCAACAACAGAAACTGACGTTCAAACGGCATCAGATAACCCTGAGCCAAAAACGAACTAACTGATTCTCAAACTAGCGTAAAACCGATTTCCGTAGAATCACGGGCGTAATGAGAACACTGAATGTTTCATCGCCCTTGATTCGAATTTATCTTTTAACAACAAATACCAAATAAAGACCCTCTTCCCTGAAAAGGCTGAGATGGCTAAGGACTACTATGAATGGAAACCATCTGGATTAAGAATCCTCTCGCAATCTACACTGGCTCACTGGCTGATGCAGAAGGCGGCATTGTCATTAAAGGTAATAAAATCATTGAACTGGTTGGCAAACACAAAGAGCCGACCTCCCCCGTAGATTACAGCGTCGACGCCTCTCGTCATGTTGTGACTCCTGGGCTTATCAATGCGCACCACCACTTCTATCAAACCCTAACGCGAGCCTACCCTGGCGCACTCAATAAAGAACTCTTCCATTGGCTGCAAAGCCTCTACCCGGTTTGGGCCAACCTCGATTCTGAGATGATGAGCCTTGCTACAGAGCTGGCGCTGGTCGAGTTAATGATGTCGGGCTGTACTACAGCGTCGGACCATCATTACTTGCTGCCAAACGGGCTTGAACACGCCATTGATTTACAAGTCGAGGCGGCAGAGAAGTTGGGCGTAAGGGCGATATTCACTCGCGGTTCCATGAGCCTTGGGGAAGATGAAGGTGGACTACCTCCACGACACACCATTCAAACCGAACAAACCATCATTGATGACAGCCAACGCTTGATTCGTGATTACCACCAGCGTGATGAAGGGGCGATGATTCAAATCGCACTCGCGCCTTGTTCGCCATTCTCGGTCACCACAGATCTGATGAAAGAGACCGCCAAGATCAGTGAGCGTGAGAACGTAATGATGCACACCCACCTGTGCGAAACCTTAGACGAAGAAGACTTCTGTATTGAGAAGTTTGGCCTGCGCCCTGTCGATTACCTAGAAGATGTCGGCTGGCTCAATGAACGCACTTGGCTTGCTCATGGTATTCACTTCAACCCAGAAGAGATTAAGCGTTTGGGTAAAGCAGGAATAGGTATCAGCCACTGCCCAACTTCCAACATGATGTTGGCTTCCGGTATTTGTAAGAATAATGACCTCGAGGCCGCGGGTGTAAAGGTCGGGCTGGGTGTGGACGGTTCTGCTTCAAACGACGGCTCCAATATGATTGCCGAAGTTCGCATGGCGATGTATCTACAGCGCCTGCAATATGGCTCTGCAAATGTTTCACACTTTGATGCATTGCGCTGGGCAACATCCGGTTCTGCCGCGGCAATGGGCAGAACCGACATTGGTACACTAGAGGTTGGCAAACAAGCCGATATCGCGATGTTCAAGCTCGATGATATTCGTTTTTCTGGCAGCCACGACCCACTGGCCGCATTACTACTTTGTGGTGCTCAACAAGCGGATAAAGTGATGGTTGCAGGTAAGTGGCGAGTGAACGATGGCGCTGTGATTGGCGTAGACATGGAACAACTAATGCACCGCCACCATGCAGCTGCAATGAAGCTAGGTAAACTGGCGATGAATAATTAAATACTCTCTAACTAGAAAAGCGAAAAAAGGCCGACGTGATGTCGGCCTTGTTCATTCAGTTCGATTTTTAGAAACCGATTTACATCTTAATCCATCAAGCTCTTAGACTTAATCGCCTTCTTAGAAAGCTCTTCGGCAAACGCTTTGATATCTGTTTCAAACTCATCGACGCTTTGGCGGATTTCATCCAATTGAACCGTCTGCACCACTCGGTTTTCCATCACGATTTGGCCGTTAACGATAGTGGTGTCGATGTTGCTTGGGTTCGCTTGGTAAACCAAAGTCGCATATGGGTCGTAACTTGGCATCATGTTTGCCGATTGTGTTTCTACAATCACGATGTCTGCTTTCTTACCCACTTCAAGAGAACCGATTTTATCTTCCATGTGCAGGGCTTTTGCGCCTCCTAAGGTTGCCATCTCAATAACCTGTTCAGGAATCATGATCGTGCGATCTGAATGCTTTAAGCGCTGCATATTAGCTGCGTAGCTTAGGGTGCGCATGATATCAACTTGGTTTGAGCTCATCGGGCCGTCGGTTCCTAAGCCAATGCGCATATCGGCACGATACATCTCCCAAGCAGGCGCAATGCCTGTCGCCCCTTTGGCGTTCGCCATTGGGTTGTATGAGATACCCGCGTCAGCTTGCTTGAGAAGCTTTTGGTCATTTTCTGAAAGGTGGATGCCGTGAGCAATCACTACACGCTCATCAAGCACACCGATTTCATCCATGTATTCAACTGGCGATGTCGCTTTGGTTTCGTCTTTGATGCGCTTTTCTTCATTCGGGAATTCAGCAACGTGAATCAGCACGGGCACATCGTATTGAGCCGACAGCTTATTGATTTCTTGCAGCTTATCTTTACTCACGGTGTACACCGCGTGTGGCGCATACGCAGGCGTGATTAGCTCATCGTTTTTGTACTGCTCAATAAAGCCTTTGGCATACTCAATCCCACCGTAAGGTTCTTTAGCATCGACCACTGGAAACTTAATCACGGTTTCGCCCAACACGGCACGTAAGCCAACTTCTTTGGTCGCTTTTGCCATTTCATCCATGTGGTAATACATATCGGCATAAGTGGTCACACCGCTTTGTGCCAATTCGATAGAGCCAAGCTTGGTTGCGTTGTAAATCAGTTCACGGCTTAGCTTTTCAGCTTCTAGAGGGAAAAAGTAAGCGAACAAGCGGTTCGAGATGCCCTCTTCGCCTAAGCCACGAAACGCAATCATAGGTAAATGGTTGTGCGCGTTGACCATGCCTGGCATGACGATTCCATCTTGAGCATCAATCACCTTTTCAGCGCGATATTGAGTGATCAAATCCTCGTTACCAACTGCGATAATCTGGTCGTTTTTCACTACCACAACACCATCTTCAATCACATCCATTTCTGAATTGATGGTGAGAACCTGTCCGTTGGTGATGATCAAGTCGGCGTTGTATGTTTGCGTCGTGACTGTTGAACCGCAACCTGCAAGCAGAACTGCGCTGATGGTGCATGCCAAGCTTTTAAGCGTCATTGCTAAACCTTAATGTTGTGCGTGTAATATTGTTAGCGGCTTCATCTATAAGTTTCCAGCTTTTCGCTTTTCGCTTTTCGCTTTTCGCTTTTCGCTTTTCGCTTTTCAGAAGAGTATGTGCCGCCAATTTTCGCGATACTATAACCTGTCATTTAAATAAAATGGCATACCTAATCGAACCAAATTCAAGATAAATGAGTTATTGCACAACGGGTCACAAAAGTAGCTTTGCACATATGCTCACTCACATGCACAAACAAAAAAGGCCTGCAATCGCAGACCCAAAAAAACATTCAAATAACGTTAGCTTTTCACACCACACCCTTTAATCACCAACTGCGTGATGAATTCAGCGGCATCTTCATAGTCTTTATCATCGAGCTGATCTTTCTGCATCACGCTGCAAATCTGCCAGCCAAAATCGGCGTAGGTTTGG
This sequence comes from Vibrio sp. 10N.261.55.F4, assembly GCF_041470465.1. Lineage (NCBI taxonomy): Bacteria > Pseudomonadati > Pseudomonadota > Gammaproteobacteria > Vibrionales > Vibrionaceae > Vibrio > Vibrio sp. 10N.261.55.F4. The sequence goes on from NZ_JBFRMM010000001.1 coordinate 133,062, forward strand.
GTTGCCGCCCAGATGGTGAACATTAAATGATGTGCAGGAACATCGTCCATTAGACCTTGTGCCGACCATGTTGAGAACTTATCGAGGATCATCTGTGATTGCTTATACAGCTCGTCACCAATCTCTTTCGGCAGCACTTTCGCGCCAGACATCACTTCATTGGCAAACACTTTAGAGGCATGTGGATGGTCGCGAGAAATGAGCAGTTTGGTTTGAATATATTGGGACAAGGCTTCAACAGGATCGCTGAGCTCTTCAATCGGACGAGACGCTTCCAGTAATGGCTGAGTAACGGTTTCTAAAACGGCATTATAGAGCTTATCTTTAGAACTGAAGTAATAAAACACGTTGGGCTTGGGAATGTCGGCCGCTTTTGCGATATCAGCCATTTTTGTTGCGGCATAACCATGAGTGGCGAATTGTTCACACGCGACCTCGATGATTAAATCTTGATTCTTTTGTCTGATCCTAGACATATTGCATCCTTTACAGCTCGTTACTAAAATCATAGTAATCAACGTGCTTCATTAGTCCAGAAGATAATCTCAGAACTCAAGGTCACCGCATTGATAACAATAAAATGGCCGCTCTATTTGTTAAGAAGCGACCATTCCATACCGTGTTTTTGAACTGTTCAAGTTAAAGAATCAATATTGCGCGAAAGTCATTCACATTGGTCAGCGTCGGCCCCGTGGTAAGAAGCACATCGACTTGCTTGAAGAAATCGTAGCTGTTGTTGGCATCGAGATAGTCTTGCGCTTTAAGCGACAGGCTCGAACCTTGTTGCCATGTTTGAGGCGTGATCCATGCGCCCGCATTGTCTTCCACGCCATCAATCCCGTCGGTATCGGCAGCTAATGCAAATATGTTGTCTTGTCCCTTAAGCTCGTTATACAAGCTCAACAAGAACTCACAGTTACGCCCACCGCGACCATTGCCTTTAACGGTTACTGTGGTTTCCCCGCCGGAAAGTATCACGCAAGGCGTCTCGAATGGGTGCTTGTTATTAGCCACTTGCTTAGCCAGCGCTGCATGAACCTTCGCCACTTCTCGCGCTTCTCCCTCTATGCAATCACTCAACACATAAGCCGGAATACCTAAGCCTTCAGCTTCTGCTGCAGCGGATTCCAATGCCGACATCGGGGTGGCGATAATATGGTGCTCCGCGTTCTTCCAACAGGCATCATCTGGCTTAATGGTCTCTGACTCTGGATTATTTAGCCATTCAAATGCCGAGCGTGGTGTTTCTATTTGATAACGTTCTAAAATGGCCATCGCATCAAAACGCGTGGTGGTGTCGGGTACGGTTGGGCCCGATGCAATCACACTGATGTCATCACCCGGCACGTCCGAAATCGCCAGTGACACAACTCTTGCTGGATACGCAGCTTTGGCGAGTCGACCACCTTTTATCGAAGATAGATGTTTGCGCACACAGTTCATCTCATCAATGGCGGCGCCTGATTTAAGCAGCGCCTTATTGATTTGTTGCTTCTCTGCTAGGCTGATGTCACCACCGGGTAAGCTTAATAGTGCAGAGCCGCCACCCGACAATAGACAAATAACCGTGTCGTCAGCGCTCAAGCCACTCACCAATTGCAGCATACGTTGGCTCACTTCTAAGCCCATCGCATCTGGCACGGGGTGCGCAGCTTCAATCACTTCGATATGTTCGCAAGGGGCGGTGTGTTCGTAGCGGGTCACGACTAAGCCTTCAAGATCACGCAGTGCGAGATCTTGCTGTTGTTTAACTTGCCAGACGGCTTCGAGCTCAGCGGCCATCGACGCGGCTGCTTTACCTGCTCCTATAACGACAGTTCGCCCAGCTTGGTTAGCAGAGCGATAAAAAATGTCTTTAGGAAGAAAAGGTTCGATGTGATTTTTAGGTAGCGCCTGATTAACAGCACTTGAGAAAAGGGTTTGCAGAAACTGCTTAGCATCAATGTCCATCAGCCACTCCTTAGTTGACGGAGAAAAAAAGAACCCCGATACAAGGCCAAAGGGTGCCTGCTAAGATCAAGTTGGAAAGGAACAACTTCAACCTCTGCCTCGTATCAGGAACGCGTATAAAAGGAGACGAAACTACGCGATTTATAAACAAACTGTTGGGCTACGCATCGATAGCAGCCCTAATTAATTAACGAATCGAGTGGTCAGAACGTTTCTCAATCGCTTGGATAAGCGCAGAGTGGTCCCAACCTTCACCGCCCATTTCGGCACACTCGCCAAACAACTCTTGAGCGTTAGCCGTATTCGGTAGTGCAACCCCTAGCTCTTGTGCGCCCGTTAGCGCTAAGTTGAGGTCTTTTTGGTGAAGTGAGATTCTAAAGCCAGGGTCGAATGTGCCTTCGACCATACGCTCACCGTGCACTTCCAATATCTTAGAGTTAGCAAAGCCACCTAGTAGCGCCTGACGCACGCGTGCTGGATCAGCGCCTGCTTTCGAAGCAAAGACTAACGCCTCAGACACGGCTTCGATATTCAGAGCAACAATGATTTGGTTTGCGACCTTACAGGTTTGACCCGCACCGTTGTCGCCTACTAGCGTGATGTTCTTACCCATGATTTCGAACAGAGGACGAGCTTTATCAAACGCGTCTTGCTCACCGCCCACCATGATAGTCAGCGCTGCATTAATCGCGCCTACTTCACCGCCCGAAACCGGAGCATCAAGGTATGACGCGCCGCCTTCGTTGATTCGCGCTGCAATCGCTTTGGTTGCGATTGGTGAGATTGAACTCATATCGATAACCAGTTTTCCAGCAGCGCCACCGGCGGTAAGGCCTTGCTCGACGCCGTTGTCACCAAACAGGACATCTTCAACTTGTGGTGTATTCGGCACCATTAAGATAACGATATCTGCTGCTTCAGCCGCTTCCGCTGGTGAATGACAGACCGTTGCGCCCGCTGCCACAAGGTCGGCAGGTGCTGCATTAAAGTGATCCGACAGAATCAAATCGTGACCTGCTTTTTGAAGGTTACTCGCCATAGGTTTACCCATGATGCCAGTTCCGATAAATGCAATTTTAGACATGTTGTTCTCCTTAACGTTTGAGGGTTACCAGACTCAATTAACGGTACTGGTGCAGCCAACCAAGGCCTTCTGTCGTTGTTGTTTTTGGCTTGTATTCGCAGCCAACCCAGCCTTGATAGCCAAGCTCATCAAGATAATTGAGCACGAATGGGTAGTTGATTTCGCCAGTACCCGGTTCGTGTCGGCCTGGATTATCCGCCAGTTGCACGTGTGCGATTTGGCCAATATTTTGTTGCATGGTCGGCGTAAGATCGCCTTCCATAATTTGCATGTGATAAATATCGTATTGGATAGAAAGGTTATCGCTCCCTACCTCTTTGATGATCGCTTTAGCTTGCTCTGTGGTGTTTAAGAAGAAGCCCGGAATATCGCGTGTATTGATCGCTTCTATCACTAAGCTGATGCCTTCTGCTGCTAGCGCGTTCGCCGCGTAATGCAGGTTAATCACAAACGCCGATTGCGCGTCTTGTTGGGTCACACCTTGCGGAACAATCCCCGCCAAGCAATTCACTTGAGTACAACCGAGCGCTTTTGCGTAAGCGATGGCTTTAGGTACACCCGCTTGAAATTCTTCAACTCGTGCTGGGTCGACCGCGATACCACGATCGCCAGCATCCCAATCACCCGCAGGCAGGTTGAATAGCACTTGCTCTAAGTTGTTAGCATCGAGCTTTGCTTTGATTGCCTGAGCATCAAAGGCGTAAGGGAAAAGGTATTCCACACCTTGAAAGCTCGCTTCTGCGGCAGCTTCAAAGCGGTCCATAAAATCAACTTCCGTGAATAACATTGACAAGTTTGCTGCAAATTTTGCCATGACTCTGTCCTTATTCTTTATTTTTGAAAATCTGGTTATTTGTAGTAGAGCCTCGCTCTATTGGAGGCTTTTCCGTAGATCTAAGCCTCAGCTCTACGGATACACATGACTTAATGATTACTTGTACGCCAGCGCCGTTGGGGCATCGCCGCGGCTTTCGGCAAGTGGCTCAAATTCATTAATAGCATTGATCTCAACGCCCATCGCAATGTTGGTTACTCGCTCAAGAATTAGCTCAACAACAACCGGTACTTTATGCTTATTCATCAACTCTTTGGCTTGTTCAAACGCAGCGGCAATTTGCTCTGGTTCACGAACTCGAATTGCCTTACAGCCTAGGCCTTCAACAACGGCAACATGGTCAACACCGTAGCCTTCAAGCTCTGGCGCATTCTGGTTATCAAACGCCAGTTGTACACAATAGTCGATATCAAATTGGCGCTGTGCTTGGCGAATCAATCCTAAGTACGAGTTGTTCACTAACACATGAATGTATGGCAGATTGAATTGCGCGCCGACGGCCAGTTCTTCAATCATGAATTGGAAATCATAGTCACCAGAGATAGCGACAATGTCGCGATTTGGATCGGCCGCTCGTACACCCAATGCGGCTGGTGTTGTCCAACCCAATGGGCCAGCTTGACCACAGTTGATCCAATTACGCGGCTTATAAACATGTAGGAACTGAGCGGCAGCAATTTGCGACAAACCAATGGTGCTCACATAACAAGTGTCACGACCAAATGCCTTGTTCATCTCTTCATAAACACGCATCGGTTTCATTGGCGCTTCATCGAAATTGGTTTTACGCAGCATGGTCGACTTGCGTTCCTGACACTCACTTGCCCATGCATTTCGGTTCAGCAGTTTGCCAGCGTCACGCCACTCTTGTGCCACTTCAACCATTAGCTCTAGCGCTGCCTTGGCATCAGAGACTATGCCTAAATCTGGGCAGAACACGCGGCCGATTTGGGTTGGTTCAATATCAACGTGAACAAACTTTCGGCCTTCAGTGTAAACATCGACAGAGCCGGTATGACGGTTTGCCCATCGGTTACCAACACCAAACACAAAATCAGAGTTCAGCATGGTTTCGTTACCGTAACGGTGAGAAGTTTGTAGCCCCACCATACCCGCCATTAACTCATGATCATCCGGGATCGATCCCCAACCCATTAAGGTTGGAATAACAGGAACACCAGTGATCTCGGCAAACCGTTGCAACAATTCAGACGCGCCAGCGTTAATCACGCCACCACCCGATACGATCAGCGGTTTTTCCGATTGAGACATCATGGTTAATGCTTTCTCAACCTGAGCGCGTGTTGCTTGTGGCTTATAAGGCTCTAGCGGTTCATAGGTATCGATATCAAATTCAATCTCAGCCAACTGCACGTCTAAAGGCAAGTCGATCAAAACAGGGCCAGGGCGTCCAGAACGCATCAAATGAAAGGCTTTTTGAAATGCGCGTGGTACTTGAGCAGGTTCCAGCACCGTAGTCGCCCACTTAGTCACTGGTTTAGCGATAGATTCAATATCGACCGCTTGAAAATCTTCTTTGTGAAGACGAGCACGTGGCGCTTGGCCGGTGATGCATAGAATTGGAATCGAATCTGCAGTCGCAGAATAAAGACCCGTGATCATGTCCGTTCCCGCAGGACCAGAAGTACCAATACACACACCTATATTGCCTTGATTAGTACGCGTGTACCCTTCAGCCATATGGGATGCACCCTCTACGTGACGAGCTAAGACGTGGTCGATTCCTCCGAGCTTTTTCATAGCCGCATACATAGGGTTAATTGCTGCGCCGGGAACACCAAATGCGATGTCTACACCTTCACGTTTAAGCACCTCTACCGCTGCTTCAATCGCTTTCATAATTGCCATTCGAACCTCCAGTTCAGATTGTATACAATTAAACTAACTTTTGTGTACTATGAACCATCCTCGCTATTTATCAACCCCAGAATGAAACAATTTTGTTACATCAACCCATCACATTAAGTACGCACTCATCCTGAAAAGCTTACAATTCATTGCTTTACATAAAATATCTTTACGTAAAAATAAATTACAAAAAGACCAAATGATAAATAAATGTTAAATACCGTTTGCTTGTTTACAATTTCTACAATATAAATATCCTTAAAAAGAGCATTTTGTATACAAAGTTACATCGTATTGTTCAAAGGAGACAACAATGATGAATGACGTAAAAGAGAGAGAAGAAGTACAGTGTATGCAGGTACTCGGGAATATGGACAACTCCGAGTACAAAGAGATCTTGTCTAAAGATGCATTAAAGTTCTTAGAAGCCCTTGTTAATAAGTTTGGAGATCGCCGTCATACCCTGCTAAATGACCGCGACATAAAACAAGCTCAATATGACAACGGCGAGTTACCCAATTTCAGAAAGGACACCATCTCCATTCGTCAGAATAAAGAGTGGAAGGTAGCAACACCGCCACCAGAGCTACTGGATCGCCGCGTAGAGATCACCGGCCCTATCGAAAGAAAAATGGTGATCAACGCACTAAACTCAGGCGCGAAAGTCTTCATGTGTTGTTTTGAAGATGCGTCTTCCCCGACTTGGGCCAATATGGTCGAAGGGCAAATCAACCTAAGAGACGCCAACCTTGGCACCATTAGCTACTTCGATGAGAAGAAGCAGAAGCGTTACCAATTAAACGACGATCCTGCACTGCTGATCGCACGCCCACGAGGGATCCACCTTCCTGAGCAATCCATCCAATTCAACAATCAGCCTATCGGCGGTTGCTTGATGGACTTCGCCTTGTACTTTTTCCATAACTATCAATCACGAGCACAACAAGGTTTAGGGGTTTACTACTACATTCCCAAGCTTGAGAGCATGGAAGAAGCACAGTGGTGGGACGATATTTTCAGCTTCACCGAAAACTATTTCCACGTACCCAAAGGCACCATTCGTGCGACGGTTTTGATTGAGACGCTTCCAGCCGTATTCCAAATGGAAGAGATCTTGTACGCAATGCGTGATCATATCGTGGCAATGAACTGTGGCCGTTGGGATTACATCTTCAGCTACATCAAAACGCTGAAAAACCATAAAGACCGCATCCTGCCTGACCGCCACGGGATCGGCATGGATCAAGAGTTTCTAAATGCCTATAGCCAACTGTTGGTGCGTACTTGTCATGCTCGCGGCGCACTGGCGATGGGTGGTATGTCGGCCTTTATTCCAGCGAAAGATCCGCAAGAAATGGCGCGTGTAACCGCCAAGGTTATCGAAGATAAGCAAAGAGAATCTCAGAACGGACACGACGGCACATGGGTCGCGCACCCTGCACTGGTTGATTTGGCAATGTCGATCTTTGATAAGCACTTAGATGGCAAAGTAAACCAAATGGATTTTCAAAGCCCGGAGCATGTGATCAATGCAGACTCGTTGCTAAAGCCTTGTGAGGGCAGTCGCGACGAAGTAGGAGTACGTAAGAATATACGCATCGCGCTGTATTACATCGAAGCTTGGATTCAAGGCTACGGTTGTGTGCCTATCTACGGGCTAATGGAAGATGCCGCCACCGCAGAGATCTCAAGAGCCAATATTTGGCAATGGATCCACCACGGCGTCACGCTTGATGACGGCCAAACCTTTACCAAGCAACTATTCCACTCTTGGCTTTACCAGGAGTTAGACACGATAAAACATGAAGTCGGAGACTCGCGCTATTCAGCTGGTCGATTTGAAGAGACAGCTGATCTTTTCTATCAACTTTCTACAGCCGAAGAGTTCGCCGCCTTCCTAACTTTACCCAGCTATGGGCTATTACAAGAGTCCAGTTAGGACTCTTGTACCGAGCTGAACCAGTCAATGATTATTCACAAACTAGAGTAATGATTGGCTGGCTGAGCTTGGTACGTATGCCCCTTGAAAAACTAGGAGATAACATGGGAAGTTTGACTCTACAACAAGCGTTAACCATCATCGATGGAACCTTAAAAGCAGGAAACAAAATCCACACAGAACCTTTGACGGTCGCCGTCTTAGACAGCGGTGGCAAGCTGATTTCTCTGCAACGTCAAGACGGCTCTAGCATGATGCGACCAGACATCGCGATCGCTAAAGCGTGGGGGGCACTCGCACTGGGTTGTTCCTCTAGAAAACTCGCCCAAGATGCTGACAACCGACCAGCATTTATCTCCGCCGTAAACGTGCTCGCGCACGGAAACATGGTGCCAGTTCCTGGGGGGCTACTGATTCGAGACAAGGATAAAACGGTATTGGGTGCTATCGGCGTGAGCGGTGACATTTCAGACATTGATGAAAGCTGCGCCATTAATGGTATTGGCTGCGCAGAACTGTTCAGTGATGAGATGCTGCAAGCTTAACTCGCTAACTCTCTGTACTTGAAATTCTTAGACAGGAACAAAAAAACCGAAGCGATTAGGCTTCGGTTTTTTATTGAATCTAAAGGAAGATCAGAAAAACTACTCGTACGCGCTCAACCATGTTTTCAGCAGCTGGTTAGTATTTTTCTTCTGGCTCGCAGACAGAGATTTCACAAGCTTCTTCTGCGTTTCAACATGCTCAGTCATCATTTGGTCAATAAGAATAAGACCATCTTTTGTTAACTGAACACTCACGCTGCGTCTGTCTTCTTTACTGTGCTCACGACTGATCAGCCCTTTCGCTTCTAGCTTATCAAGGCGATTGGTCATCGCGCCAGATGTCAGCATCATGGATCCAATCAGTTCAGATGGCGTCAGTCGGTAAGGCTTCCCAGAACGTCGCAACGTCGCCAGCACATCAAACTCACCCAGCTTCATGTCGTATTTTTTATGAAGCTCGGCAACTTGCGTCTCCATATACTTGGCAATACGCATAATCCGGCCCATCATTGCCATAGGCTCAGTTTCTAGCTCAGGCTTTTCCTTTGCCCATTGCTCTACTACGCGGTCGATAGCATCCATTTGCAATCTCGCTCCGTTATTAGTCTGATTACTTCAAACTAGTTTAACATAAAGATACTTTACAACCACTAGTTCTCAGTATACAGTTCACACAATAGTTATCTTAACGTAAAGATATTTCAGATGAACATATTATTAGCAATGATCCCCGCATTCTTTTGGGGAACAACCTATGCAGTGACGCAATTTACGCTACAGGAGTGGCCACCATTATTATTGGGTGCTTTGCGTGCGTTACCTGCTGGTTTGTTATTGCTAGCGGTAAAACCAACACTGCCTAAAAAAGGTGAGTGGCAGATCATTTTCACATTGGGCCTTATCAATATTGCGACCTTCTTTGGCTTGATCTTCGTAATGGCGTTAACGCTACCTTCGGCAATCTCTGGAGTGGGCATGATCTCCGTGCCGGTGTTCGCGATGATCTTCCACTGGGTAGTGAAAAAGCAACGCCCACATTTGATTCAAGCACTGTCTGGTATTGGCTTGATCACCTTAGCGTGGATATTGTTTAATCCAAGTCAGATCGCATTAAACCCGATCGGTTTAGGTGCCATGTTCGCGGCAATCATGTGTATCGTCATCGGCAGCAGCATTACCAAATCACTGGGTAATCGCATGCATTGGTGGAAGGTATTAACGTGGCAACTGATTTTGGGTGGTACGATTTTGTCTATCGCTTCTGGCGTTCATGCCTTCATCGACCCACAGCCTTATATTAATGCTGTCACTCATTTCGATACTCGCAACGCTATGGGTCTATTGTGGGTGATTGGACTGAACACAGCGCTGGGTTACGGCATGTATGTGTGGTTGCTACAACGTATGTCGGTGGTTGATTTCACCTTCGGCGGTATTGCAAACCCAGTTGCGGGCATCTTGACCGGTATGGTGTTAATGGGTGAATCATTTACTCCAGTCCAATATTCACTAATGACTGGCATGATCGTGATGTCATTGATGCCGCAGCTTATCCTTGCAGTAAGACAAACCAAACAAGTTAAGCCTGTTACGCAATAGAATTTACATATAGTAACGACCTACACAAAAACCCGCCAAGTGCGGGTTTTATTTTACCGACTTCACATCTATATAATATATCTATTTGTTCTCTAACGACGCACACCTTATTATGAATTCAATCATCAATTCAGGCGTTCGATATGGCAAAAGATCTCTTCTCCAACTTAGACTTAAATCTTCTTCGCACTTTTATCATCTTGCATCAAGAACGAAACATGCGAAAAGCAGCTGAACGTCTCTTTGTATCTCAACCAGCGGTCAGTAAAGCCCTACAAAGGCTGCGTGACCATTTTGACGATGAACTGTTTGTAAAAACACACCATGGCTTGCGCGCGACTGATCACGCGACAATGTTAGCGGAAAGCATTTCACCAATCTTGGATGATCTTTCTTCAGCACTCAATAATAGTAATGAATTCAACCCTAGTGAACTACGCGGGCCCCTCAAGTTAGCGTTATCTCCTTTCCTCCTTAGCTCACTATCAAGTAAGTTATTCAAAGCAATTCGCTCTCAAGCTCCGCATGTTCAAGTTCAGCTATTAAGCTGGTCTAAAACAACGATGGCTGACATCATTAATGATGAGGTGCTGATTGGTTTCAATTATGAAATTAACCACGCCCCCAAGGAGCTCTTACAACAACCGATAGCCCAAGACAGTTTTAAAGGTTACTTGAGAGAAGGCCATCCTTATCAGAAAGATTTTATTGAAATCAAAGATGGCGTTAAGTTTGAGCTAGCTACAGTTATTGCGATAGATTGGAACTCTCATCAAACACTTGCAGAAAAAATAATGAAAATCAAAGGACTAGAAGCAAGAATAGGCTTCCGTTCAGAGCTGCCATCAGCGGTTATTGATGTAGTACAAAACTCCGACATGATGTTCCCTGCCTCGAAATTTTTAGGCATAGAGAAGAAAACCTCCTTACGGGCCATCGACATCTTATTTGACAACAAGGATATCAACCCTATCGTGTGTGCATACTTTCACCACAAACATCGTAACAGTCCTACAACTCTATGGCTTAAGAAGATATTGGATAACCTTCTCAATAATAACCAGTAGCTATCACCCTCTTTACTCTGTTTCATTAATAACTAATCGTTAAGGCCTCTATTCTTTTAAGGAATTAGAGGCTTTTTTATTCAGTCCATATACTTCTCTCATCGGCTAGGAACGCCACATAACACTGCAAGAAGCAAACCTTGTTCCTATACAATTATTTGAGAGTAAACCATGAAACTAAAACTACTAAGCACTGCTATCGCAGCGACATTCCTTGCTGGCTGTTCTTCTTCTGGTAGCAGCGATAACGGTACAAGTCCTGAACCACAGGTTGGCGTTGCTGATGTTATTTACAACGAAGAACTACGAACAGCATATATCATCGGCGATGAAGGTAACAATGCTGTAGTGATTGGAGATGGTGAAGGTAACGCTGTAGTAGCTGTAAATGGTGAAGTATTCACTATCCAAGGTGATGTTGTTGTCGACGCGAATGGCGATATCGTTGGCACAGTGGTTACAGACAATAGTGTTGCGACCGTTTATATCAACGATAAATCATATACATTAGCTGTTGAAAATGGCCGATTGATCATCGAAGGTTCAGTGTTAGACCCAGAATTTGGTGATGACGAATGGGGACCTTCTGCTGGCAATGAATTCTTTGCTAATTACATGATTGTAGACGACCTTGGAATGCCTGTAGCGCTTATCGAAGGTGACAACGGTAACTACATGTGGGTCATCCAAGGAGAGGATGCTTATTACCTTAACATCAACGGTTCAGATGCTAAACCAACTCACAAAATCGTAGATGGTGAAGTGCTAACGATGTCTGGTGAAAGCACTGGGATCACGGTAGAAACTCATCGTACTGATGGTCAAATTACACATTTAACATTCAATACTCCTCGCGGTGAAGAAATTATTATTCGCCATGAAGACGGCCGTTTAATCGCTACTGTTTTTGGCCACGGTCATGAACACGAAGGCCCTGATTCCGCGCCTACTTACGGTGATATAGATGACGTTTTAGGCACAACTATCATTACTCTAGACAACGGTGAGACACTGATTTTAAAAGATGGTGTTTTATACCACCCAAGTTCAGATAGCGGAGCTGTGCTCAATGCTGATGGAACAATCACTAATATGGATGGCGAAGTTATCGCTCACGCTGAAATGCAAGAGCTCGGTTTTGTTGTAAGCTTAGAAAATGGCGCAGAAATTACGTTCCGTAATGACGATGGACGCCTTTTCGCTGCAATAACTGGCAAACCAAATATTGAGAACCCAATTGAACGTCCAGCTCCAATAAACCCTATTGAAGGTGAAGCGTCTAACGAATTACCAACTATTGGTTATGACCTCGATGGCAATACTCTTACTGTCACTCTTCTAGATGGTACTGAAGTCGAGATCAAAGATAATGGCGTAACTGGTGGTGTAATTGTTGGGCCAGAAGGAACAAAAACAGTTTCAAAAGCAACTATGGACGCTTATAAACAAGCAGCTGAATTACTATCCATTGATGAGCAAAAAGCTCTTGTTACTGTGTTCTTAGTAAACCAAAGTGGTGACGTTATTAATGACGACGCTCGCAGGGCTCTATGGCAAACTCAAAAAGACTCTACGTTAGCTTGGGCTAAGCAGTCACCAGAAAATACAGCTAAGATGCTACACATCATTGCTATTGAAGTCGATGAATTAGGGAAAGCTCCATACTCTCTAGGTTACTACCTGTTGACCGGCAAGAAACAAAGTATTGATGATATTAAAAACACGGCACAGGATAAAGTAAGAGGCCTTTCAGATATCCAGAAGCAAGAGTTAAAAGGTAAGATTCAATCTCTTTCTCAAGAGCAACGTCAGCAAATTAAACAAGCAGTAAAAGACCGCGCTAACCGCAGCTAATAAAAAATAATAAATATAAAAGCAAAGGAGCCGCTTATTAGCGGCTCCTTTTTATTTGAGAGTTGAGAACACGATGAAACGACTATTGATCACTTTATTGATGCCCTTCGCCATATATGCAAACGACCATCAATTACAAACATTAAGCTACCACGAGCCGAGTTTAAGTTTTCAAACAGCTAAAGCTGGAGACAACTGGATAGGTACAGTATCCGGCGTAATTCAAGCAACTGAAGAAGTGAACATCAGTGCAGAAATAGATTCTGAAGGATATTTAGAACTAGGTACAGGCTATGGCGTAATGCTAGGTGATTACTACACAGAAGCTTTCATCAGCTATGGTCGTGCCGATTTTTTTGATATTTATGATATTGGCTTATTCAGCGGAACAGCTCTAACCAACAACATAATGGTATTTGGTAACACATCCCATGAATGGCGAAAATTCCCTTTATTCGATTTAAGTGATGCGAGCCGAGAATGGAAAAGTACCATTGGGACCAGTTACTCTCCCACACAGTTTATGAACTTTGCTTATTCATTCAGTCATGACCGCCAATTAACGGGGTCAAAAGGTTATTACAACAGCCAAGACGTCACTTTTACGCTGAAACCCAAATGGGTGGAACCGTATGTGAAATATACATTCGGTCAAAAGCGCGTTAGTCCAAGTGACCGTACCCGTTCTGATGGCATCGTTGAGCTAGGCTTCAACCTTCGTTTTTAGTTTACCGTTTCGTGTGGTAGCTCTCACCCCTTTATAGTCTGATTAAATAAAGGGGCTTTTTGCCTCGTACTAAGTCTTTAGTACCAATCAAGAATAAAACAATCACCTTAAATAATGTTCTCACTTCGGCCTCAATTTCAACCTTCTATCTCCCACCAACCCCTCAAAAAGAACAATAACTTTAACTCACCCTGCCTTTGTGAAAATAAATTATTAAAAAAGATTACATTAGAGATTTAATTTCTATATTTCATTTCAATTAGAGATAAAAAGACAAAAACTTTCTCCGACGACCTACTTATACTGTGCCACGTCGTTAAGGCGCCACAAGCTTATGATTTAAAATAATTATTAATGAGTAGTCACCATGAATTCGAAGTCGCTAACTATCTTGCTTTTTGTCTCTGTTTGCTTAATTTGGGGAACCACTTGGTTCGCTATGGAAGTAGCATTGCATTCTATCCCACCTATTTTTGCTACTGCGTTACGCTTTTTACTTGCAGCACCTCTGCTTGCGGTATTAGCGAAAGTCTTCAACCAACCACTGCTGTTCCCTAAAGGTAAGCGCCAATGGCTGCTTATTGTTGCGCTGATGTATTTCGCGATTCCGTTTACGTTGATGATCTATGGCGAGCAATACATCTCTTCAGGTTTAGCGTCGATCATCTTCGCCAACATGCCTGTGGCTGTGATGTTGATGTCTGGCTTATTCTTAGGTCTACGACTAGCGAAGCACCAGATATTCGGGTTGATCGCTGCTGTTGTGAGCCTATGTCTAATCCTTGGTAATGAAATGCAGATGGGTGGCGATGACTACCTAATTGGCACGGTTTGCTTAGGCCTTGCTGTTGCGATTCACGCAGTGATGTATGTGCTGGTTCAAAAGCACTGCAAAGGCATTGAAGTACTAACCTACAACGCCGTACCGAGCCTAATTGCAGCTCTATTCTTGTTCGCTGTTTCAGCTATAGGTGAAAACGTGAATATTGAATCTTTCACTTGGGATTCAATCTCTGCTGTGGTTTACCTAGGCTTTGTGGCGAGTGTTGGCGGCATTGTTGCTTACTTTAAATTAGGTCAGGTTTCGACACCTTTCCAAGCATCTATCTGCTTCCTAATTTTCCCTGTGGTTGCACTACTGATCTCTTGTTACATCAATGGTGAGGTTCTATCTGAACAGTCACTTGTAATGATGATTCCTCTACTTTGCGGCATCCTGCTAACCAAAGCACCAAAGGGAATCTTCAAGCTGCGTACCGAATTAAAAACCGTAAGAAACTGATCCGCGTGAAACCTATTTTGCGGATTAGATATACATATCCCACATAAACAAAAAGCTCCAATATCACTATTGGAGCTTTTTGCTTATTTCATAATATCGAGACCAACATTAGCGCCAGCTAAACATTCGCACTTCATTGCCTTCTTCAGGTGTCTTAGGAATGTTTAAAGACAACGCCAAAGAAACCGCCGCCATCGCAGCACCGATGTAGAAAACCGTTGCAGGGGACGACAACCAAATCACACCAAACACCACTGGAATAACAACCGCGGCAATATGGTTGATGGTGAAAGAGACACCAGCAGTTGATGCCATGTCTGCCGGGTCTGCGATTTTCTGGAAGTAAGTTTTGATCGCCAGCGCCAATGCAAAGAACAGGTGATCGATCACGTAAAGTGCCGCCGCCCATTCCGCGCTTTGCACCAAACCATAACCGACAAACACACCAATCAAGCCAACATACTCGAAGATCAACGCTTTACGCTCGCCAACCACACCGATAAATCGACCAATGCGCTTCGCAAACAAGAAGTTAAATAGGTAATTAACCAAGAACAACAATGTGACGTCAGCAGCCGAGTAACCAAACTTCTCTACCATCAAGAAGCCTGCAAACACAGTGAAGATTTGTCTTCTCGCACCGCTCATAAACGTTAGCGCGTAGTAGAGCCAGTAACGCTTTCGCAGCACCAACTTCTTATTCTGTGGCGTTTTGGTTTGAAACTCAGGGAAGCCAAAGGTCATCACCAAAACCAGAATAAAACCAATACCGCCAGTAATACCGTACACCCAAGCAAAGTCGAGCTTCAGCTGTTCTAGCATCACCCAGATAGATCCGTAAGTGATTAAGGATGCCAGTGCGCCGACTGAGATCATCTTACCTAACATCTCTGGTGCTTCTTCTTTACTCAACCATTGTAGTGACAAAGACTGCTTCAGCGTTTCAAAATAGTGAAAGCCCGTCGACATTAAAATGGTAGTCAGCAACAGACCAGTGAGTGAAGGGAACAGACCCGTAATCGCGGTGCCTACAGTGAGCATCGCTAGCGATATCAACATAAAGCGTTGTTCACGTATGAAGGCCAGCACAAACACTACGGTAAACGCTAAGAAACCAGGTATTTCACGAACACTTTGCAGTAAACCAATATCCGCACCATCAAAGTTCGCTTTTTCAATCACGAAGTTATTAAGCAGTGCCATCCAGCTCGAAAACGCGATAGGGACAACAATCGAAATCAGTAATAAAAAGTTTTGCGGCGTTTTCCAGCTCGCAGTTCTATCGAACATTGACGGACTCCTGTTCGTCTAATTGAGTAAGCACTCGTAAGGTCAACTGCTCAGTATACGGGTTAATCTTCCAATGCTCTGGGCTCCAGCCTTTTACGAAACGTTGGAAGTCGGCCCATGCGACATAGAACATTGGTCGCCAAGCGGATTCGACTTCATAGAACGAAAGCTGTGGCTGATAGTACGCCAATGCCTCTTTCAAGTGTCGGAAGTAAATATCCAGTACCTGTGGCTCAAGTTCAGCGCAGTCTTGCGGCCTCACCGCACTACTCATGAACAAGGCGACATCTTTCATCGCACAACCATGGCCCACATATTGGAAATCGACCGCAGCCGCGCGCTCGCTTTCAGAATCAAAACAAAAATTGGCGAGCTTGGCATCGCCATGGACTAAGGTTTGATATGGACATTCTTTTAATAAACGGTCGATGTGCTTGGCTTGGTTCTTCAATGGTAAATCAGCCAAGGCATTGAGTTCATCAGGGCGTGTATCTAGATGCCAATAAGTACCGACTTGCCACAATGATGACAACTGCTCTTGATTGATATTGATGTGCTTTGCGTGAAAGTTAGCAAGCCATTTAAGGCAAGCATTACGTTGTTTTTGCTCTTCTCTTGTGTAACTAGATGCCTGATAGTCAGAAGCAGCAAGCACATCAAACTGAGAGATCAACGGGAAGCCAATATCCGCTAAGTCTTGCATCACTATCAGCCACTCATTCTCTTCTAGTTCACATTGCAGCCCAACAGGTACAGGGCAGCGCTCGTCCCATTGTTGGGTGAATGACTGATACCAAGCTGTTTCCACTTGGTAAGAGTGTACCTTTCGTTGGTGAGAGAGTTTGGTATTCCAACCCTTTGGGTGTTCAGCTTTATCTGGCAACGCGACATGTTTAACAATCACACTCTTGAGTTCCGCACTGCTTTCTTGAGAAAAGACTAAGCGAACTAACTCGCCATATCCACCCCATAGGCGTTGAATCACTTGGACATCAAACCCTTCATGACAACCCAGCGAGGTCGCTATTTTTTGATAAAGCTCATTTTGATAAAACTCTTGTTGATAAAGCTCTGGCTGATTTTGACTTGAACCCGCTTCAGGTTGAGCTCGATTATTCGACGATATTGATTGAGACATATTACTCGTTGTTATGCTTTATCGGATAGAAGGTGTGACCACTGTGGCTGCCTATTCATGTAGTGAGCCACATAGCTACAAACCGGCACAATTTTGAAGCCCGCTTGTTCAATTTCAGGCAATACCGACTCCATCATCACCTTCCCAAAGCCCTTGCCTTGCAGTTCATCAGGAATGCGTGTCGACGTGATATGTAGTACATCTCCGTCCTTTTGATACTTAACGACCGCGAACTGGTTGGGTTCTAACTCTACCGTGATCTGGTTCACTTCTTGATCCCATTTTACTGCCTGCATTCTCAACTCCTGCAAATAATTGATACGACAAACAATAAAAGTTTGAAGTATGAGTTCCTTGTAATAGACTAGCGCAAGTGCATATAAATAAAACTAAGTACTTACAAACACAGCAAATAATTCAGTGCAATCGGCTTAATATAAAATCAGCAATGATAAAAGGCACTCTATAAATCTATGTGAGTACGTCCACTAAATCTAGCACGTAACAACCCCTTGTTAGCAAGTTATCAATATCTAACAGACGCATGTTGGCGCATGGAGAACATATAATGAACGCACCCCTGAAGAAGCCTTTGGAGCATAATCAGGCACTTCAAGACCCTCGTAATCGCACCGTTTCCACTATCAATAGCACTGATGCACTGGCCATGATTGAGCACGGCAGTGAGCTGACATTAAATGTCTCGACTCCCGTTGGCACGAAGTTTCTCGCCACCACCAGGTTTATCGGAACGCACAGTGATAACTGTATTGTGGTTGAGGTTCCCGAGGTATCCAATGAAGATCTGAACTTTTTCTTTCAAGAAGGTTTTTGGATGACCGCTCGTGCGTATTCTCTACGAGGTGAAGGCGCGCTTATCCACTTTAGAAGCCAAATTCACCATAAGATTGGTGAACCCTTCCCTATTCTTGTACTTTCAACACCAAGCACGATGCAAGTGACTCAGCTGCGTAAAGAAACACGCTATGAAGTGAATCTGGCTTCAAGAATCATCTTCAACGACCAGCGAGCAAACTGTGAGATAAGAGACTTATCGAAAAGTGGTTGTCGTTTCGTTACCTCACCAACCTCTCGTGCGATTCAGATTGCCGATCGCGTGTCTATTGAGATAACCCCTGAGAACTACAACGGCCCACTGATTCCGCCATTGCGAGGCATCGTCTGCAATCTACAGAAATCGACACACTACGCTCGATACGGTGTCGAATTTGATGATATTGGCCGAGCTAACGCCAAACACTTGTTGGCAAAACTGAAGTTCGATGGCACCAAGCTTTGCTTACGAAATGGGTAACGCCTTTTAACACGCGACTTTCACCGAATACAGCAAGCTGACCAAATACAAATAGCTCACAGGTAAACCAAATCGTAACCAACAAAAAAGGTTCATCGCGGCT